>CBHWAL010000086.1:0-11472 GCA_966111495.1 uncultured Achromobacter sp.
ATGGCGGCGTCCGAATCCAGCGTCATCATCAGGGCCTGCTCGCGGATGACGTCCTTGAACGCTTCCAGCGTCAGCGCGTTGTCGGCTTCGGCGCGCATCTTGCGGATCAGCGCGAAACTGCGCTCGTCCAGGCCGCCCTCGGCGCCGGACACATACAGCAGCATGCGGATCGCGGCCACGCGCAGTCCACCTTCCTGCAGCATCGAACGCAATTCCGCGGCGCGGTCTTCCATGAAACGGCGATGCTCTGGCGAGACGCCGGGGTGCCTGCGGGGCGGACCGGACTTGGCGCCCAGGCCGGCCAGATCCTGCACCACGGGCGAGCCGTAGACGCTCATGAAGGTGCGCTCGTCGGCCGAATCGCGAAGCTCCTGGAAGATGTTCAGGCTGGTCTCGATCCAGTTCGAGAACATCTCCTGCGCCACCACGAACGGATTCGTGGGCGCGGCCTGCTGGCGGTTTTCGCGCACCTGTTCGGCCACCTTGGCGATGGGGGCGATGAGCGGGTTGCGGTCGGAGATCAGTTCGTAGGGCAGGCGCAGCGGGTGCATGCGCTGCATCCACTCGGCCGATTGCGGCGTGACCATGGCACGCAGCCAGGGCTGCACGAAGCTGCGGTACATGCCCAGGTTGATGTCGGAGATGCGGGCCACCGCGGCAAAGCGCTGGTCGTCTTCTTCCTTGCGGTCAACGATGGCGCGCACGTCGTCCAGCTTGCGCTGTTCGAAGGACAGCACGTAGTTGCCGAAAGCCAGGTCGGCGTTGGGCGTGTCGGGCGTCTTGTCGGCGATTTCGGCCTGGTAGATGCCCGGCGGCAGCACATCGATCATGTCGATGTTGGAGGTGAACTCCTGATGTTCCTTGCGGGCCACGCTGCCGGACACGAAGATGCCCAGGTGGCCGATGCTTTCGTGGATGGCGTAGACGATGGTCTGGCCGTGGGCCAGGACTTCGGCTTCGTTCTGGTACAGCTCGGGAATCCAGCCCAGCGCCTGCGGGGGCGGGGTGATGTTGTCGCCCTTGGAGCAGAACACCACGATGGGCGAGCGGATGTTGCGCAGATCGATGCGGATACCGTCGGAGGTCACCAGGCCCGCGGTGGCCAAGCGGTTGCCCACGAACAGGTTGTCCACGATGTACTGGATCTCGGGCCCGTTCAGGAACACGTGGCCGCCCCACCATTTTTCAAAGCTCAGGTAGCGGTCGGCTTCGGTGTCGACCTTGGCGTACAGGTTGTACTGCTTGGACCACAGGGTGTTGGCGGGATTGAGGTTCTCGAAGTTCTGCACCAGCCAGGCGCCGTCGAACTTGCCGTTGCCCAAGTCGCTGGTCATGGCCGTGAGCCAGCTTCCGCCCAGCAGGCCGCCCGCGTAGCGCATGGGATTCATGCCGCGCCAGCCCGCCCAGTATGACAGCGGCGCGCCCGCGACGATGATCGGCCCGAACAGTTCAGGGCGCACCGCCGCGGTCATCATGATCTGCCAGCCCGCCTGGCAATTGGCCACGACGACGGGCTTGCCCTCGGCATCCGGGTGCAGCGCAATGATTTCTTCCAGGAAGCGCGCCTCGGCCATCATCACGTCTTCGACGGTCTGGGTCGGCATGGGCTGCGGCAGGAATGTCGCGAAGTAGCAGGGATGCCCCGCGCGCACGGCAACGCCGATTTCGCTTTCGGGCTTGAAGCCGCCGATGCCCGGGCCGTGGCCCGCACGGGGATCCACCACGAGGAAGGGGCGCTTGATCGGGTCCGTTTCCACGCCGGCCGGCGGCTTGATCCGCAAGAGGCCGTAATTGACGGGTCGAGGCAGCTCGCGGCCATCCATCACCAGCTCGAATTCCATGCTGAGCACGTTGGGCGCGCGCTTGGCCATGTGATCGTGATACTGGTTGCCGCGCTGGCGCATCACGTCCGCGTAAAGCACGCCGCGCTGCCAGGCGTCCACCGCGTATTCGTAGGCGGCTGTCCAGGGGTTGAGGGACGGGGCGAGCATGTGATCGGTGCCGGATCCGGCCATGGCGATCTCCTGTAATGAGCTGCCGGCGACAGATCGCCGCCGAGCCGGTCCCAGTGGAACCGGCGAAATTGACCTCCCCATTACACCGCATCAGATGGTGCAGTGCAACATCGGAACGTTTGCGGGGTGTCAAATCGGCGCTCAGCCCGACGCAATCGGACCGATGGCAGACCGCAGGTCAGCTCAGCGAGCGGCGGCGTTGTGTTCCAGCCACTTCTGGACGGCGGGCCGCTGCCATTGGGCGTCCGCGTAGGCGCGCAGCGTGTCGGGCAGGTCGTCGTTCGACAGGCGCTTGAGCATGACCGCCAGATCGGTATCGGCGATGCACCATTCGTCAAAGATTGTCGTCTGGCCGACGCCGACCAGATAGCTGGCCACGCGAATCAATTTGGCGGCGGCCGCATGGGCGTCGTCGGACAGCGGCTGGCCGGCTTGGCCGTAGAACACGGTTTCCGTGGGACGCTCCTGGCGCAAGGCGCCCAGGTCGCTGCGCAGCCAGGCCTGCAATTGGCGGGCGCGAGCGCGTTCCTGCAGGGCGGACGGAAACAGGGCGGTGCGTTCGGGCGGGGGAAAGGCTTCGTCCAGGTATTCGGCGATGACACTGGATTCGGTGAGGTTGAAGTCCGCGTGCGTCAGCGCCGGCACCCGCGAGGTGAGCGCGCGGCACTGGAAAGGCTGCATGCGCTGTTCGCCGGCGCCCAGGTCGATGGGACGCACTTCGAAAGGCAGCCGCTTTTCGGTCAGCGCCACATAGACCGACATGGCGTAGGGGCTGAGAAACTGGGAATCGACGTATAGCGTAATCGGGGCGCCCAAAGCTTGTCTCCGGTCAGGCGGGTAACGTATGGTCAGGCCTCGCGCGGCGCCTGGTTTGCAAAGCGTAACGCAAGTGCAATGCGGACGTGTCGCGCGGGCGCGTCAGTCCGCAAGGGTCAGTCCACGATGAACAGCTTGGCGCCCGTCTGCGTCGACGAGCGATGCGGTTCGGCCTGATCGGCCACGTGGTAGCTCATGCCCGGGGTGAGCACGAACTGGCGGCCGTCTTCCAGTTCGGTGTGCAGTTCGCCTTCCAGACAGAACAGGATGTGGCCCTTGGTGCACCAGTGGTCGGCCAGGTAACCGGCCGTGTATTCCACCATGCGCACGCGCAGGTCGCCAAAATGGCGGGTTCGCCAGTACGCCATGCCGGTGTCGCCGGCGTGTTCGGTGCGTTCCACTTCGGACCAGTCGGTGGTGCCGAAGGGGATGTTGCTCATCTTCATCGTGGATCCTGCGTGGTGGGTCCGCCCCCAAAATCCGGGCGAAAAAACACATACTACGCCAATCAGGCCGCCAGCTTCTGCTGCCGGCACATGGCGCGCGGCGGCACATTGAAAAATCGCTCCATAACCCCTATCTTCTGGCTATTCAAGGCCGGATCCGGCTGTGCCGGACGCGGCCTCAACCCTCTACGTGAGCTGGAACATGGAGTTCAAGGACTACTACAGCATTCTCGGGGTGGAGCAGGGCGCATCCGACGACGATATCCGCAAGGCCTATCGCAAGCTCGCCCGCAAGTATCACCCTGACGTCAGCAAGGAAAGCGACGCCGAAACCCGCATGCGCGACGTCAACGAAGCGTACGACGTGCTGCGCGACGCTGAAAAGCGCCAGGCCTATGACAACCTGGCCGCGGGCGTTGCGCCCGGCGGGGGCTTCCAACCCCCGCCAGGCTGGGACGAAGGCTTCGAATTTCACCGCGGCGCCGCGCCCGGCGACGAGGCGCAATTCAGCGAGTTCTTTTCGTCACTTTTTGGCGGCCGGGGCGGCCGGCACGGCGCGCGCCAGCAGGACTTCCGCTCGCGCGGCGAAGACCATCACGCCGCGATCGAAGTCGACCTGGAAGACGCGATCAAGGGCGCGACCCGCGACATCAGCCTGCGTTCGATGCAGATGGACGACCAGGGACGGCCGCACATGCAAAGCCGCACCCTGAGCGTCAAGATCCCGGCCGGCGTGCGTGAAGGCCAGTACATCCGGCTGGCCGGACAGGGCATGCCCGGCTATGGCGGTGGCGAAAGCGGCGACCTGTATCTGGAAGTGCGCTTCAAGCCGCATCCGCGTTACCGCGCTGAAGGGCGCGATCTGTACATGACCTTGCCGGTTGCCCCGTGGGAAGCCGCGCTGGGCGCCAGCGTCCAGGCGCCCACGCCCGGCGGCACCGTCGAAGTGTCTGTGCCGGCCGGTTCCGGCAACGGCCGCAAGCTGCGGCTGCGCGGACGCGGCATTCCCGGTGATCCGCCGGGCGACTTGTACTTGGTCCTGGATCTGGTGCTGCCGCCCGCCGATAGCGATGCCGCGAAGGCCGCCTACCGCAAGCTCCAGCAGGATCTGCCCTTCAACCCGCGCCGCAACCTCGGGGTCTGAGCATGAACAAGATAGTGATCACAAGCGCCACCGTGGTCGGCAAGTCGCAGCCGCTCAGCACCGACGACCTGGCGCGCGCCTGCGGCGCGGGAGTGGAATGGGTTGCCCGGCTGGTCGAGGTCGGCATCGTCAACGCCAGCGGAACCGGCCCGGCGGAATGGCGTTTCTACAGCGTGGACCTGCAACGCGCCTTGCACGCGCGCCGGCTGGAACACGACTTCGGCGCCGGCCTGGACGCCGTCGCCCTCATCCTGGACCTGAGCCAGGAGGTGCGCCGTCTGAAGTCGCAGCTCCGGGCGCTGGGGGCGATGCCTTGACGCACCGCTGAGTAAAATGGGCGCCCGCCGCAACAAGTCAAAGCGATGAGCGCCTTGGAGACTCCCCCCGCCGCCGCGCGCGCCCCTTCCGGCAGCGCGCGTATCGATGGTCTGAAATCCTGCCTGCCGGTCATGATCGGCTACTTTCCGGTGGCCGTGACCTTCGGCATTGCCGGCATCGCGGCCGGCCTGACTCCGCTGCAGGTCATCCTGATTTCCGTGCTGGTCTACGCGGGCGCCAGCCAGTTCCTGTTGCTGGCGTCCATCAAGGCCGGCACGCCGTGGCTCTGGGTCGTGGCGCTGTGCTCGCTGCTCAACGCCCGGCATCTGCTCTATGGCCCGCTGCTAGCGCGCTTTCTGCCGGCGGCGCTGCGCGATCGCCTCAAGGTCGCATTCCTGTTGACCGACGAAGTCTTCGCCACCGCTTTCAACCGGCTGCACGGCGTGGAACCTGCCCGGCGCCAAGGCTGGATGATCGCGCTGGGCCTGGGCGCCTGGCTGACGTGGATCGCGGGCACCGCCGTTGGGGTGTACGCGGGCGACGGCCTGGAACGGCACTATCCGATGCTGTCGCAGGTCATGCGCTTTGCGCTGCCCGCGCTGTTCATGGCGCTGGTGTGCCAGAGCGCCCGGCGCGGCATGGGATTGCCCATCCTGGCCGCCGTCATCGGCGCCGGATTGGTGGCCGCGCTGGGATACACCAGCCTCGCCATCCTGGCGGGCGCGGTCATCGGCTGCGCGGCCTATCGCGTGAGGAGGCCCGCATGAACGCCAGCGGATTGGAATTATGGGGCGCCGTCATCGCGATGGCGGTCATCACGTATCTCACGCGCGCGCTGCCCTTCATGCTGTCCGAGCGCAGTCGGCTGCTGCGGCACCTGTCCCGCGAGGGCTCGGCGCTGTCGGCGCTGGGGCCGTCGCTGCTGGCGGGCATCGCGGCCGCCGTGATCGTGCCGGATCTGCTGGGCGCGGCAGACGAGGCCGCTCGCATCGCGCCGTACGTGGGCGGGCTGGTCGTGACGGGTGTTGCGGCGCGCCTGGTCAGCAACACGGGCGTGGCGGTCCTGCTCGGCATGGGCGGATACGGGATATTGCTAGCCTTGGCGGCGTAGCGGCCCGCAAGGCAAAATGGTCCGATCCCCAAGGAGACCGACCATGCTTACGCTCTACCACGCACCGCGTTCGCGGTCGTTCCGGATACTGTGGCTGCTCGAGGAACTGGGCGTGCCCTACGACACCGAGATGGTGTCGATCCGCGGCCACGACAGCACGGGGCACATGCCTGCCGATTACATCGATATCCATCCGCACCGCAAGGTGCCGGCGCTGGTGCATGACGGCGTGCCCGTGTTCGAAACGCCCGCCATCGCCGTGTACCTGACCGACCTGTTTCCGCAGGCGGGGCTGGGTCCCGTCGTCGGCGACGCGCAGCGCGGCCCCTATCTGACGTGGCTGGCGTATTCCACGGGCGTGTTCGAGCCCGCGATGGTCGAGCGGGCGTTCAAGACGCCGCATCAGGCAGCGTTGGGATGGGGATCGGCCGACGAGGTCGAAGAGGTACTGACGCGGGTGCTGCAGGCGCGGCCGTTTTTCCTGGGCGACAAATTCTCGGCCGTGGATATCGTGCTGGGCGGATCGCTGCAGTACATGATGCGGATGAAGATCGTGCCCGAGACCCCCGTCTTCAATGCGTATGTCGAGCGTCTTGGCGAGCGCCCGGCGATGCACCGCGCCTTGCAGCGCGACGGGGATATCGAAGAGTCCTGATCCTGGGGTGTCAGGCGCCGCCCTGGATACGCGCCGCCAGGTGGTCGCGCCATTGCTCGGGACGGCCGGGATACCGGCTGGGTTCCAGCAGCGTAAAAGCGCCGTTGCGCTCCAGGGCCAGTGTCGGAAAGCCCGTGCCGCCCACCTGGGCCAGCAGGCGGCGGCTGGCGGCAATGTGCGCGGCGGTCTCGGCGCCCTGTGCCTGTTCATAGGCAGTGCCGAAGGCGTCGGCGTCCAGGCCGATCTCCACGGCCAGCGCGCGCAGCACGGCGGGATCGGCAATGCGCCGGCCCTCCACGTAATGTGCCTGCTGCAACCGGTGCAGCAGGTCCAAACCGCTGCCGGCCAGGGTTTGGGCGGCCAGGATGGCGGTGGTGGGCGGCTCGGAATCGAACACGGCGCCGCTGTCGCGCAGCAGGCCGTCGAAGTAATCGGTGCCGAAGGGCTGGCCGGTGAGGCCCGCGATGCGCTCGTCGTGCGGCATGACGTAACGGCGCAGGGCATCGGTGACCGGCTGGCGGTTGCCGCCGGTCATCATGCCGCCGCCATGCGGCTCGATGTTCAGGCCGGGGATGGCACGGGCGGCCTGCACCAGCGGCGCGGCGCCATAGCACCAGCCGCAAAGCGGATCGAAGATGTAATGCAGGGTGGGGGATGCGGTAGTCATGGCGCCATCGTAGACGGCGCCGGGCGCGGGCGCATAGGCCGGCGCAATAGCCAGAGTGTTGCAGCGGCCGTGCAGATTGCCCGCACGGCCGAATCAGTCAGTCCGCGATCAGCCCGCGATCTGCACGCCGATCCAGAAAAGACCCGCAGCCAGCAGCATCGAGGCGGGCAGCGTCAGCACCCAGGCCAGCAGGATGTTGCGCACCGTATTGCCCTGCAGTCCCGTCTTGTTGGCGATCATGGTGCCCGCCACGCCCGAGGACAGCACGTGGGTGGTGGACACGGGCAGGCTGAAAACGTTGGCAAGACCAATGGCGCCCACTGCGGTCAACTGCGCCGACATGCCCTGCGCGTAGGTCATGCCCTGTTTGCCGATCTTTTCGCCGACCGTCAGGACGACGCGGCGCCAGCCGACCATGGTGCCGGCGCCTAGCGCCAGCGCCACGGCCACGATCACCCAGAAGGGCGCGTATTCGGTGGTGGCGGTCAGGTCCGCGCGCAGCCGTTGCAGGTCGGCGGCCTCGCGGGCGGGCAAGCCTTCCAGGCGCGCCACCTTCTTGGCGGTGTCGTCCAGGCACAGCAGGTAGCGGCGCACGTCGATGCGCTTTTGCGCGGACAGGTCAGCGTAGTTGGAAACCCCGTGCAGGTCCCTTTGCAGCGCCATGATGGTGGGCACGGTCAGGGCCGGGTCACAGCGAAAGTTGGCGGGCAGGTCTTCCTGGATGTCGGTGCGGCGCAGCGCCAGGAAATCGCCCAGCAGCGCTTCGTTGCGCTGGTAGAACACCATCAGGTGGTTGGCGGCGTCGCGGGTGCGTTCGATCTGGTAGGTGGTGCTGTGGGTGTCCAGCACGAAGTTGGCCGGCACGATGCCGATCAGCACCAGCATGATGAGCCCGATGCCCTTCTGTCCGTCATTCGAGCCGTGCACGAAGCTCACGCCCATGGCCGACAGCACCAGCACCAGGCGGTTCCAGAACGGCGGGTGCTTCTTGTTGTCGATGGCGCGGCGCTGTTCGGGCGTCTTGTGCATCTTGGACAGCGGCAGCCAGCGCTTGAGCGCCAGCAGCAGCAACCCGGCCACAGCGAACCCGGCGATGGGCGAGGCCACCAGCGACAGGCCGATGTCGATGGCCTTGCCCCAGTTCACGCCTTGGCCCAGCGGCAGGTCGGTGATGAGCGCATTGGCCAGGCCCACGCCCAGGATCGAGCCGATCAGGGTGTGCGAGCTGGAGGCCGGAATGCCGAAGTACCACGTGCCCAGGTTCCACGCGATGGCGGCAGCCAGCATGGCGAAGACCATTGCGAGGCCGCGGCCGGTGTCCACGTTGATGAGGAGCTCGACGGGCAGCAGATGGACGATGGCGTAGGCGACGCCCACGCCGCCCAGCAGCACGCCCAGGAAGTTGAAGATGCCGGACAAGACCACCGCCAGATGCGGCGGCATGGCCTTGGTGTAGATGACCGTTGCCACGGCGTTCGCCGTGTCGTGAAAGCCGTTGATGAATTCGAAGGCCAGGACGAAGGTCAGGGCCAGCACAAGACTGAGGCCAACCCAAAGGTCTAGGCCGTGGAAGAGGTCGAACATGGGGGAGGGGGCGAGGTTCCGGCGAGAATGCCCCGATTATTGCAGATTTATGACCTGTCCCTGAATGACCCGGCCCTTAATCTTAGAACTTCGAATACTGGAATTCGATCTCCATCGGTTTACCCAGATTGGCGGACGTATCCGCCTGGATCACCATGACGGCCAGAATTCCCAGATACAGCATGCAGAGCCACAGCGTTCTTTTCATGGACGGAATACCTCGGCGATCTTTTGGTTGACGCGCAGCCAGCCCAGCTCGCCCAGATGCTGCACATCGCGCAGCGTGCCGACCTCGAAGGGCGCGTCATACATATCCATGCAGGTCATTGCGTAACGCTGGCACAGGCCGGCAACCTGCTGCTGAATCGGATCGAACCGGTGCAGGTCGTTGAAGACCATCGGGTGCAGCGGCTGCATGACGAACAGCGCATTGACCTCGTGCTGGTGCAGCAGGGCCATCAGAGCGTCGAGTTCGCGCAATTCGTCGCGGCCGGTCAGCGGCTGGGGCTGGTAGGCGGTCTTGCCGCCCTCGGGGATGCTGCGCAGGTACTTGTTGAAAAACTCGTCGCGTACGGCATAGCGGTTGTCCGTCATGAGCGCCTGCTCGGCGGTCTGCGCCTGGCCGGCCAGCGCATCCCAGTCCACCACGCGCGCGGCCGCCGCGGGGCCTTCGCGTTCCGGTTCGGGCACTGGGGCGGCATACGCCGGCGCCCACAGGCTGGCCAGGCGCTGGCGGAATACATACGCCTGCTCGGCCGCCATCGACCAGTAAACGCCGGCGTCGCCCTTGGCATCCAGCCACCGCAAGACTTCGGACCGGCCATCGGGTTGGCGCAGCAGGCGGGGCAGCAGCGGGTTGGCGTGCTCCTTGAACTCGTCCGGCCCCAATCCGCCCTCGCCGTCAAACCAGCCGGGCGACAGCATCACGACCACGCGCGAGGCCGGCGACAGGTCATCGGCCAGCGCCGCTAGCACGAACTGCATGCCCAGCGACTGGAACCCGGAATGGCCATACGCCAGGACGGGCATCTGCAGTTCGTCGGCCAGGAAGCGGTACGGCACGAAGCGCAAGTCGTTGCTGGTGAGCTCCGACGACCCAAGGATCACCAGGCGGTCACCCGTGCGCAGTGCCTGGCTGAGGCGCGACAGATTGCGCGTCTGCTCGTCCAGCGTATTACCAAGGTTCGGAATGTAGATGCCGGGCGCGGCCGCGGGTACCGGTTCGGTCTTCAGGGCGAGCGTATGCAGGGCTGCCCAGCCGGCCACGGCCGCGGCGGACAGGGCCAGCGCCGCGGCGAGCGCGTGCTGCCGAAGAGTGCGTTTGAACATGGGGAAACCCGAAAATGCGCCGCGCCTCGACAATGGGACGGGATTGTTAGCGGATGTTATCCAGCGTCCATGACGCGAACAAGCGCGGGAAACCCTGGGCGGCGCGCCGATTCCCCTTTTTGCGACACTTGGTCCGGCCGCGCCCGCCACGTGCCGCCATGCGGAATGCGATAGCATCAATGTCGCGCGCCCGTCCGGGATCCCTGGCCGGCCGCGCCGCCTGCCGCCACCGCGGCGCTTCAACGCCGGATTTCCCTCCTACGCCATGACCGACATTGCCCGCATCGCCCGCCGCCATCCCGACGAACTCATCGTGGGCCTGGTGTCCGTTTCCGACCGCGCCTCCGCCGGCGCCTACCAGGATCAGGGGCTGCCCGCGCTGCGCGAGTGGCTGGGCGGGGCGCTGGCGTCACCCTGGCAGGCGGTTGATCGGCTGATTCCTGACGAGCCCGCCCGCATCTCCGCGGCCCTGATCGAACTGGTCGACGGCTGCGGCTGCGACCTTGTCCTGACGACCGGCGGCACCGGCCCGGCGCGGCGCGACGTCACGCCCGAGGCGACGCTGGCGGTCGGCACCAAGGAAATGCCGGGCTTTGGCGAGCAGATGCGCCAGATCAGCCTGCGTTTCGTGCCCACGGCCATCCTGTCGCGCCAGGTGGCCGTCATTCGCGAAACCGACGGCCATGCCGCCCTGATCGTGAACCTGCCCGGCCAGCCCAAGTCCATCCGCGAGACGCTGGAAGGGCTCAAGGACGAGGACGGCGCCGTGCTTGTGCCGGGCATCTTCGCCGCCATTCCGTACTGCATCGACCTCATCGGCGGTCCCTACGCCGAAACGCGTCCCGAGGTCATCGCGTCCTTCCGCCCCAAGTCAGCCCGGCGGCCCGCGCAGGCGTAAAGCGCTGCGCCCGGCCGCCTTGGCGTGACATTCCTGCGCCAAGGCCCGCCCAGGCCGTGCGGTATAGTTGGCCGCCCCGATCAACCCCCACTGACCGAGAGTTCTCATCGTCATGAAGGTTCGTACCATCCTGTCCCTTACCGCCCTGGCCGCCCTGTCGGCTTGCGCCAATGTCAAAGACGTCCGCGACCGCGAACCCGTGTTCTACGGATCCACGCAGCGTACCGCTCAGGACTACACGCAATGCGTGGCGGACGCCTGGAAGGGACTGGGCGTCAACTTCGAACAGAAGCCGGTGCGTAACGGGTACGAGCTCGTCCTGCACGGCAGCCTGGGTGTCGAGGCCGTCATGACGACCACGCAATGGCAGGGCAAGACCGAGACGCGCCTGTCCACGCGCATCGCCCGCCGCGACCAGACCATCATCGAACCGGCCAACCTGTGCCTGTAAGCGCCATGGTTGACCGCCGCAGTGTCCTGCGCGCGGGG
>CBHWAL010000087.1:0-11439 GCA_966111495.1 uncultured Achromobacter sp.
CGCCATGGCCTCATGGGTGGACATATCACCCGCCGGCGCCATGTGGCCGCGCGAATAGCCCGACCCTTTGTAGTCCGCCAGTTCGGCGCGTTCGGCGCGCGGCACGCGCGCCTCGGCGTAGAACTTGTCGGCCCGCTCCATGCCCTGCGCCTGCGTCAGGATCTTGCGGTTCAGGCGCTCGGCCACGAACACCGGCGTCTTGGTCTGGCCGTTGTGCAGGATGGCGAAGTTTGAAAAGCACAGTTCGCGCAGCGCCTGGCTGGCGGGCACGACGGGCGGGCGTTGCTGCGGGAAGAATTGCGGGCAGTCGGAAAAGCGCGTGTGCGCCATGCCGCCGGCGGGCGCGGCCGCGGGCGCGAACTTTTCCTGGGTCGGCCAGCCGACGCGCGCAAGAATGTCGTCGACGGAGAACTGGGCGCGCCACTGCGGGTTCAGCGCATACGTGGCCGCGCCGAACGCGGCCAGCGACGTCAGCGTGAACGTTCGCAGGAATCGGTAGATGCGGCCGGGGCTGGCGGGCCGGCTTTTGCTGGCCGGGGCTTTCTTTCTGGGTGCTGATTTCTTCGCGCGGGTCATGCTGCCTGTTTGTTGCGGGCCGGCGCCACTTCGCGCTCGGCAACTGGCGGCATTGTAGATGACCGCAACATGACAGGCGTCGGGCCGGCAGCGCAGCCGCTGTCCACCGCCCGCGCGGCGGCGGGCAGAGTATTCTTATGCTCGTTTCAAATTCAAAAACACGACAGCCGCGCATGCCGGCTGACAGGACTGGGGAAGTTCAATGAGATCGTCCGTGCTTTTCGTGGCCGCCATCGTGGCGGGCTGCGCTGCTCCCGCGCCGGGAGACATGATCACGCAGTCGAAGGTGCAAGCCATCAAGATCAACGTCACCACGTTTGATGAAATGGTCCGCGACTTTGGCCCGCCCCGCACGCAGGACGTCAACAAGCAGGGGCTGCGGACGGCGTCGTGGTTCTATTTCAACAACAGCGAGTTCGGCGCCATGCAGGACCAGCGCACCCTGACGGTGACCTACAACAAGGACGGCACGGTCAAGGAATACCTGAACGCGTCCGCGGGCGAAAGGGACGGCGCGCAAAAAGCGCGATAGCGTCCGCGTCGTAAGAGCGCCTGGCTGCGGCCGTGAAAGCTGATCGCCGGCGGCGCACCAACACGGACGGCGGCACGCGGCACGAACACAGGATCACTGCTGCGGCGCCGCCTTCAACGCATTTGCCCGAATCTGCTCCGATCGCTGACGCTGTTCGTTCCGAATCGGGATGCAGTCCACCACCAGAACCTCTTCGCCGGTCCGCAAGTCGATGACCTTGGTGGCGCGGTACAGGTTGCTGGGCGGGCCGCGGTCCAGGCAGGCGCGCTTGGCGCCGGAGCTTGCCCGGAACAGTTCGGGCACGCCTTCGTACTGCGGATTGGGCACGCTCCATTTGCCGCTCATGTCCTGGGTCCGCACCACGTACTGGGCAAACGCTGGGCCGCTGCACAGCAACATGGCCAACGCGCAGGCGGCGACAACGGCGGTTCTCATGGCGGACGATCCTTTAAGGACGACGGGTAGGGCAGCGTAGCAGCGCGCCGCCGCCTTCGCCGTCCGCCATAAGGATGAGGATTAGCTCAGAAGCTGCACGCCGATCACGATCATCAGGATGCCAACGCAGGCATCAAGCACACGCCACGCGGTGGCATTGGCGAAGACGGGCCGCAGCAGGCGCGCGCCGTATCCCAACGCAAAGAAAAAGCAGAACGACGCGCATATTGCCCCCGCGGCAAAAGCCAGCTTGCGGCCTTCGTACTGGCTGGATATGGAGCCCAGCAGGACCACGGTGTCCAGGTAGACATGCGGGTTCAACCACGTGAGCGCAAGGCACGTCGCCAGTGCGGCATACGGGCTATTCGCCTGACGGGACGAGGGCGATAGATGGCCGTGCTGCGTGCGGAACGCCGAATGCAGGCTGCGCGCCGCGTAAATATAGAGAAATAGGGCGCCGCCATAACGCATGGCCGGCTCCAGCCAAGGCAGCAGGCCGACCGCCATGCCAAAGCCCGCCACGCCCGCCGCGATCAAGATCGCGTCGGACAGCGCGCAGGTCAGGCAGATCAGGAAGACATGCTCCTTGCGCAAGCCCTGTCGCAGCACAAAGGCGTTTTGCGCGCCGATGGCGACGATGAGGCTTAGGCCAAGGAGAAATCCGGGGATGAAGGCGGCGGTCATGCTGCAACGTCTGGCAAGTTCATTAGGGGCGCCCAGACTAGCGCCGGCCGTGAAATTAGAAAAACTAAATATCCTAATCTTTGATTAGTACGGCTAATTAGGACACATCTGGCCGCAGCATGGTCCATACGCATCCCGAAGCCTCGCCCATGACAACACCCGTTCACGACGCGCTGCTCTCGCCCGCCGCCACCAGATGATCCAGCAGCAATGCTGCGGCCGCAGGCAGCGCCGACTCGCTGCGCATGCAGATCGCAAAGCGCCGCCGGCTCCACGCATCCTTTAGCGGCAGCACCCGCAGCCCGTGCGCCATCGCATAGGGCGTGGCGACTTCGATGGGCGCCACGCTGATGGCCAGTCCCGCCAGCACGACGCGAAAGGCCGAATCGAAGTTGCTGACCGTGACGCGGTGCCGCAGCGCCTTGCCACTGTCGTTGGCGGCCGTTTGCAGCATGCGCAGGACGGCGCCGGCGGCGGGCATGCTTACGTGCTCGTATTCCAGCGCGTCTTCAAATAAGACGGCTTCGCGGTCGGCGAGCGGATGGCCCGGCGCGGTGACGATCGCCAGGCGGTCGCCCCGGTAAGGACGCTGTTCCAGCCCATGAAAATCGGCCGCATCCCAGCAGATGCCCAGGCTGGCGATGCCTTCCCGGACGCCGCGCACGACCTCGTGGCTAACGCGTTCCTCCATGTCGACGCGGATGTTGCGGTGAGGCGCGGCCTGAAGGAAGGCCGCGATGTCTTCGGCCAGGGATTCGGCCAGGACCGACGCGGTGGCCAGGATCCGCACCTGTCCCTTGACGCCGCTGGCGTAGGCGGACATGTCGCGTTCGATGCGCTCGGAACTGGCGAGGATGGCGCGCGCGTGCTCCAGCAGCGTTTCGCCGGCTTCCGTGGGCTCGACGCCCCGGCGCCTGCGCATGAGCAGTTTGGCGCCCACGGTGTCCTCAAGCTGCGCGAGCCGCTTGCTGATCGCCGACCCCACGATGTTGGCGCGCTGACCGGCGCGGGCAATGTTGCCGGTCTCGCAGACGGAGATGAAGAGCCGCAAGGTGGTGATGTCGAGATCGCGCATAAGGGGCATCCAGCTTGATGTTCCGAAACGGAATTTTAAGCGTTCCAAAATACCGCTTGTAGCTGGTTTGAGAATATCTACACTGGGATTTCTCTTTTCAACGCCGTGTCGCCATGCCCATTCAAGAACCCTCCTGTCGCCCGCCGGCTGTCACGGTCCGTGAAGTGGGACTGCGCGATGGCCTGCAGAGCCTTTCAGTCGTGATGCCCACACAGACCAAACTCGACTGGATCGACGCCGCCTACGCGGCGGGCCAGCGCGAGATCGAAGTGGGCTCCTTTGTGCCCGCCCGGCTGCTGCCGCAGTTGGCGGACACGGCGGAACTGATCACCCATGCCACGCAGCTTTCCGGCCTGTCGGTGTCCGTGCTGGTGCCCAACCTGAAGGGCGCCGAACTCGCGCTGGCCAGCGGAGCCCACCTGATGCTGGTGCCGCTCTCGGCCAGCCACGCGCACAGCCTGGCGAACCTGCGCAAGACCCCCGAGGAGGTGGTGACGATGGTCGGCCAGATGCGCGCGGCGCGCGACGCGGCGGGCTCGTCCATGCTGATCGAGGGCGGCGTCGGAACGGCTTTTGGCTGCACCTTGCAGGGTGAAGTACGCCAGGACGAAGTGCTACGGCTCATGCAGGCGCTGCTGGATGCCGGGGCCGACCGCGTCAGTCTCGCCGATACGGTGGGGTATGCCGATCCGGCGTCGGTGGGGCGATTGTTTGAAGCCGCGCGCCGCATTGCGGGTGATCGTTTGTGCTGCGCCCACTTTCACGACACGCGCGGGCTGGGGCTGGCGAATGTGTTGGCCGCGCTGGATACCGGGGTGGCGCGGTTTGACGCCTGTCTGGCGGGCATCGGCGGCTGCCCGCACGCGCCGGGCGCCAGCGGCAACGTCAGCACCGAGGATCTGGTGTTCATGCTGCAAAGCATGGGCATCGAGACCGGCATCGACTTGAGCCGCCTCTTGGCCTTGCGCGAAGCCGCCGCTGGCTGGCTGCCCGATCAGCCGCTGCACGGCGCGCTGTGGCGCGCCGGCCTGCCCAAGACCTATCCTGCACGTAGCGGCCAGCCGGCCTGAGCGTGCGCATCACGCATCCACATCGAGCCTTTCCATGCAAAACGCCGCCATTCCCCCGTCCTCCCGTCCCTTGCCCCTTGCCGGTCTGCGCGTCGTGGAGTTCACCCATATGGTCATGGGGCCCACCTGCGGGATGGTCCTGGCCGATCTGGGCGCCGAAGTCATCAAGGTCGAACCCGTGCGCGGCGACCGCACGCGTCATCTGCTGGGTGTGGGCGCGGGATTTTTTCCGATGTTCAACCGGAACAAGAAGAGCATCGCGCTGGACATCCAGAGCCCGGCGGGCGCGGAGGTCGCGCGCAAGCTGGCCGCGAGCGCCGATGTGGTGGCGGAAAACTTCCGGCCTGGCACGATGGCGAAATTCGGCCTGGACTACGCCTCTTTGTCCAAAGAAAATCCGCGCCTCATTTACGTCAGCCACAAGGGTTTCCTGCCGGGCCCGTACGCAATGCGCACCGCGCTGGACGAGGTCGTGCAGATGATGGGCGGGCTGGCCTACATGACCGGACGGCCAGGCGATCCGGTGCGCGCCGGCACCAGCGTGAACGACATCATGGGCGGCATGTTCGGGGCCATCGGTGCGATGGCGGCGCTGATCCAGCGCGGCATCACCGGGCGCGGTCAGGAGGTGCAGTCGGCGCTGTTCGAGAACAACGTGTTTCTCGTGGGCCAGCACATGCTGCAGTACGCGATCACGGGCCAGCCGTCTGCGCCGATGCCCGAGCGGGTGTCGGCTTGGGCGCTCTATGACGTCTTCACCGTCAAGGACGGCGAGCAGATTTTCCTGGCGGCAGTGAGCGACGCGCAGTGGGTGACGTTCTGCGATGCCTTTGGATTCGACGATCTGAAGAACGACCCGGCGATGGCCACGAACAATGACCGGGTGCTGCTGCGTCCCACGCTGCTGGCGGATCTGCGCAAGCGGCTGGCGAATTACCGCGCAGCAGAGCTGGCAGCCGTGTTCGAACGCATCGGCCTGCCGTTCGCACCCATCGTCAAACCCGAGGAGCTGTACGACGATCCGCACCTGCGCGCCACCGGCGGGCTGGCGGACATTCGTCTGCCCGACGGCGAGCGGGCCGGGCAGACCGCCGGCGCCGCTCTGTTTCCGCTGATGATGGACGGTCAGCGGCTTGGCGTGCGGTGCGATCCGCCTGTGCTGGGGGCGGATACGGACGCGCTCCTGCAAGGGCTGGGATACGACGCTGGGCAGATCGGAACGTTGCGCGCGCAGGGCGCCGCGGCGTGAAAAAGGGGGCGGGCGCAAGGCATGGCAGCAAGCCGCGCCGCGCCAGAGCAGTTGATGAAGCCGTTGCAGTAAACGGCCGCGTAAGTCGGCCGATACAAAAACCATCAGGAGACAGACATGAGCAATCAACGAGCGGGCGGGCGCTGGAGCCGCCGCCAGGTGCTGGGCGCGCTGGGCGCCGCCGTGCTGGGTGTACCCAGCGCGACATGGGCGCAGTCGGACCGGCCGGTGAAATTCATTTTGCCGGTGGGCGTGGGTTCGGGGGTAGACACGATCACCCGGACGGCGGGGCCTGCGTTGTCCACCGCACTGGGCCATACCGTCGTGGTCGAGAATCAGCCGGGCGCGGGCGGCATCGTGGGCACCTCGGCACTGGTCCGGTCGGCGCCTGACGGCTACACGCTCAGCATGGTGTCGAACAACCATGTCATCTTTCCCAGCGTCTACAAGAGCCTGCCGTTCGACCCGCTTGCGGACATCACGCCGATCAGCATGGTGGGCATGACGCCGTTCTTGCTCGTCGCCAATCCGCAGAAGATTGCCGCGAACGACATCAAGGGGCTGACCGCGCTCTTGAAAAGCCAGCCTGGCCGCTACAACTACGCGTCGTCGGGCAATGGCACGATCCTGCACCTGGCCGCCGAAATGTACGTGCAGCAGGCGGACGTAAAGGCGCGGCATATCCCGTACAAGGGCGTGGGACCGATGATGGCGGATCTGATCGGCGGGCAGGTCGACTTCGGCGTGCTGTCGCTGCCGTCCGTGCTGCCGCAGATCAAGAGCGGCGCGCTTAAGGCGCTGGGCGCCTGTGGCGCAGAGCGCATGGCGGCGCTGCCGGACCTGCCGACGCTGCGCGAGCAGGGGCTGGCGGATTACGAGATCGGCGGGTGGTTCGCGGCGGTCGGACCAGCGAAGCTGCCCCAGGCGGACGTGCGCCGCATCTATGACGCGTTGGGCCGCGCCTTCAACTCGCCGGAGGTGAAGCAGGCGATGGCGACCCAGAACAACCGTATCGTCCTGATGCCGCCTGAGCAGACGGTGACGTACTTCCGTTCGGAAATGACGAAGTACGCATCTGTCGTCAAAGGCGCGGGCCTGGAACTGATGTAGCCCGCGCCGAGCGGCAGGTCAGCTGCCGTTGCTCTTGTCGTGACCGTTTTGGTCGGCCGCGCGCAGCAGGCCGTACAGCTTGTCTTTCAGGTGCAGTTTTTCTTTTTTAAGCACCTCGATCGCGGCGCCCGAGGACGGCTTGATGCCGTCCTCCATATTCTGGATTTCCTGATCCAGATCGTTATGCCGCTGGAACAGCGCCGAAAAGTGAGCGTTTTCGGATTTGAGTTGGGTAATCAGCTCGCGGTATTCAGGGAACATAAAGGCCTCTTGAGGAACCGGTTGACGGGACCGACGATGCGCCTGGCACGACGCGATCATCAGCGTCAAAGGCCATGACACGCCAATGACAACGCCTTGTCAACCTTACGGACCATGCTGCGGCAGGGGGCGTTGACGGTGCGCAAGGGGGGCAAGAAATGAGCCATTCTGTCGTGTGCGTTCACGTTTCTTTACAGAATGATCTGTCCCCGGCGATACACTCGCTTCCCCTTGGACTGTCCCAGATCCCCAATGAACAAGCGCGCACCGGTCTATCGCAGAGTGATGGATCTCTTCAAGCAGGACGGCCGGATCCATCCCGGCACGGGAATGATGAGCGGCGTGATTGCGCTGTTCCTGGCCATTCTGTCAGTGCTGGGCGTGCTGGCATTTCACTTTCCTGCATACCTGACCACGCCCGAGCTGCGCAGCTTTTATTCCGTGGAAGCCATGCGCACGCTGCTCTTCGGCGCGCTGCTGGTGTCGGGCTCGATCGCGCTGGCCAACACCGTGCTGGGCCGGCAGCGCTGGCTGAATATTGCGGCGTTCGTGCTGGTGTGCTGCGCGGTGGCGGCAGGCGGCAGCCAAGTGGCTGTTAGCGCCACCAACACCGGCGGCCATCCGTATCTGGGGCTGGATTGGTTCATCCTGGACCTGTTGGCGTCCAGTACCGTCTTCATCATTTTTGAGAAGCTGACGCCGCTGTACCCGGGCCAGCCGGTGTTTCGCGGCGAGTGGCAGGTGGACATGAAGCACTTCCTGTTCAATCACCTGTCAGTGGGCGCGGTGCTGCTTTGCATCAACTTCTTCATTCACCGCCTGTTTTCATGGGCGGCGTACGAACCGCTGCAACAGGCCATCCAGTCGATGCCGTATCTGCTGGAGCTGTTCGTGGCGGTGCTGGTGGCGGACCTGGCGCAATACGCCGCGCACCGCATCTATCACGAGGTGCCGTTCATGTGGCGCTTCCACGCCGTGCACCACAGCACGCGCACGCTGGATTGGCTGGCCGGCTCGCGCCTGCACATCGTTGAACTGCTGATCACGCGCGTGGCCGTGCTGGGCGTGCTGTTCGTCTTGGGCTTTTCGAAGGCCGTGCTCGATGCCTACATCATCATCGTTGGGTTCCAGGCGGTGCTGATCCATTCCAACGTGAAGCTGCCGTGGGGTTGGCTGCGCTACATCATCGTGACGCCGGACTTCCATCACTGGCATCACTCGTCCGATACCGAAGCGATCGACAAGAACTACGCGGCGCACTTTTCCTTTATCGATTATCTGTTCGGCACCGCAGTGCGCGGTGCGGGCAACCGGCTGCCGCAGAATTACGGGATCCTGGACAACGACATGCCAGGAACATTCCTGGCGCAGCAGGCGTATCCCTTCGCCCGCAAGCAGGAATGACAATGGCCCAGGCAAATGCCTGGGCCATTTTTCATCGCTGTCTCAGCGTGGTCTGGCCGGCACGCCGGCCGCGCAGCCTTATTTGGCCGCCTTGAAGGCCGAGTACGAGGCCATCAGGTTGCGGTAGTCGGGGATGTGGTTGGCGAACAGGGTGCCCAAACCTTCCACGTCGTTGCGCCAGTCGCGGTGCAGTTCGCATGCCACGCCGAACCACGACATCAGTTGCGCGCCGGCCTGTTCCATGCGGCGCCATGCGGCGTCACGCGTCACTTCATTGAACGTGCCCGAGGCATCGGTCACCACGAACACCTCAAAACCTTCTTCAATGGCCGACAGCACGGGAAAGGCGACGCAGACTTCGGTGACGACGCCGGCGATGATCAGTTGCTTCTTGCCGGTGGCCTTGACGGCTTTGACGAAGTCTTCGTTGTCCCAGGCGTTGATGTTGCCGGGGCGAGCGATGTAGGGAGCGTCGGGGAACTTGTCCTTCAGTTCCTGGACCAGCGGGCCGTTGGGGCCGTCTTCGAAACTGGTGGTCAGGATGGTCGGGAGCTTGAAATATTCAGCCAGGTCAGCCAGGGCCAGCACGTTGTTCTTGAATTGGTCGGGTTGGAAGTCGCGCACCAGGGATAGGAGGCCGGCTTGGTGATCCACCAGCAGAACGGCGGCTTGGGTCTTGTCGAGCTTCACGTAGGGGCGGGTCATGGCTGATTCCTTGTTCTATTCAGGTTTTGCGCGGTGTTGCGCGGTGTTTTGGGCAACGCTGAGTGCGTAGGAAGGATATTAATTTCAGGACGACCGCGCCGGTAGACAGGAATTTCGTGTCTCAGCGTTCTATTTATCGGACAGCGTGTGGACGGGTTGCAGGGTCGGGATGCCGTGGCGCGTCTGCGTTGCAGCTTCGCAGCGCGCGTTTTCACGATACGCGTCTCCCATGAAATCCAATAGTTCACGGACGGCGGGCAGAAGGCCCCGGCGCGACGGAAACACGGCATGCACGCTGCCGGGCTCGGGTTGCCAGGGCGCGCCGACGGGCACCAGCGTGCCCGCATCGAGTTCCTCGCGAATCATCAGGAGGGGCAGGGCAACGACGCCTACGCCTCGTATCGCGGCCTGCTTCAGCGCCAGCATGTCGTCCGTGACGAGGCGGGGCATGAAAGGCACCGCCAGGCGCGCGTTGTCCGGCCCCAGCAGGCGCCATTGGCATTCCCGCTGCTCGGTCCCGAGCGCCATCGTCGGCTGCCGGCTGATGCGCTGCAGGTCGCCGGGATCGGGCAGTGCGCGCGCCAGCGCGGGGCTTGCGACCAGACTCTGGCAGCTCAAGCCCAGGTTTTTCATGACCAGGTCGCTGCTTTCGATGGGGCCGAAGCGCACGCGCACCGCCAGGTCGAAGCCTTCGCGCAGCACGTCCACCGGCCGGCTGAAGCTCTTCAGGTACACGTTCACCTTGGGGCACTTTTCCATGAAACGCGCCACCACGTCGCCGAGGAAGTAGTAGATGAGCGCGGGCGGCGCGGCGATGCGGATGGTGCCTTGCGGTTCGGCGTGCGTGCGGTCGATGACATCCTGCGCCGCTTCGGCGCCCGCCAGCATCGCCAGGCACTGGTCGTAGTATTCCTGGCCCAGTTCCGTCACCGCGAACGTGCGGGTGGAGCGCTGGATCAGGCGCACGCCAAGGCGTTCCTCCAGCAGCGCGATGCGGCGACTGAGGCGCGACTTCGGGATATCCAGTGCCCGCCCGGCCGGCGCGAAACCGCCGTGTTTGACGACCTCCACAAAGTAATAAAGGTCATTCAGGTCGTGCATGCAAATTCCTCGTGGGTTGTCGGTGGGCCGGTCGAGCATATTACGGCGCGCGGCGCCGATTCCCTATAAAGTCGGCATTACCCACAGGAAGAAGGGAGGAGACGCCATGTCCATCGACCCGCTCGCGCTTGCACGCGAAATCAAGGCGGCCCAGGACCACGCCACGCAAATTGCGCCCCTGACGGCAAGGCACCCCGGCTTTGGCCTGGCGCAGGCCTACGACGTGGCGGCCAAGGTTCACGAGATGCGGGTGGCGCAGGGAGCGCAGCAAGTTGGCCGCAAGATCGGCTTCACCAATCCGGCCATGTGGGCGGCGCTGGGCGTGGACTTTCCTGTCTGGGGGCGCGTCTACGCACACACCCTGGTGCAGGCCGACAGCGGCGAGGTCCGTTGCCAGCTCGCTGCGTACGCCGAGCCGCGCATCGAACCGGAGATCGTGCTGCACTTTCATACCGCACCGCCGCAAACGCGCGACCTGATGCAGATTCTGGCGTGCGTGGACTGGATCGCGCACGGCTTCGAACTGGTCCAATCGCATTTCCCCGCCTGGCAGTTCCAGGCGGCCGATACGGTGGCGGACAACGCGCTGCACGCCGCGCTTTTCATTGGCGCGCGCGCCGAACCCGCTGAACTTGGGCCCGACTTGCTCGACCGGTTGCAGCGTTTCCAGGTGGCGTTGTCCTGCAATGGCGAGCTGCGCGAGACCGGCAGCGGCGCGAACGTGCTGGGCAACCCGGTGGCGGCGCTGGCCCATCTGATCGATGTGGTGGCAGACCGTGCGGCAACCGACGCGATCCAGGCCGGGGAGCTGGTCACCACCGGCACGCTGACGCGCGCCTACCCCGTGCACGCCGGCGAGACCTGGAGCACCGAACTCGACGGGCTTAGCCTGCCAGGCATGCGGATCGTCTTCGAGGCGTAGAAAAAACCGCCGAGGCCGGCGGATGGATGTGCCCTCAGGCGGCCAGCGCCGTCTCGTCCTTCCAGCGCTGCTTGTCGCGCAGGGGCGGCGCGCCGAACAGACGGCTGTACTCGCGGCTGAACTGAGATGAGCTTTCGTAGCCCACGGCATGCGCGGCCAGCGCCACGCCGGCATCGTCCGTCAGCATCAGGCGCCGCGCCTCTTGCAGCCGCAGGTGCTTCTGGTACTGCAGCGGGCTCATGGCGGTAGCCTGTTTGAAGTGATGGTGCAACGACGACACGCTCATGTGGACGTCGCGCGCGATCTCTTCGTCCG
>CBHWAL010000088.1:0-11408 GCA_966111495.1 uncultured Achromobacter sp.
CGCCTCGCCGGACAGCATCGCCAGCCCCGTGTCGCAGAACCCCGAGCTGATCCAGTTGTGGACCGCGCTGGCGTTGCCCGAGTGGATGGACACCATGACGTCCGGGTACTCGGTCTTGAAGGCGGCCACGATGCGCGCCAGGAGCCCGCCCGCCAGGCGTGGCATGGCCGCCACACTCAGGCGACTGGCGCTGAACGAGCGGATGCTGGCCGCCGCCGACTCCAGGCCGGCGAGGCCGATGAAGGTCTTTTCGACCTCCTGAAAGAAGCGCGATCCGTCCTGGGTCGGGCTCAGCCGGCTGCCATTGCGGTCGAACAATGGAAACTGGGTGATGGCTTCCAATTGCGCAATTAAGCGGCTAACGTGCGGCTGCGAGGTATGCACTCGGCGGGCCGCAGCGGTCATGGATCCGGTCATCATGACGGCGCGGAACGCCTCAATGTGTCGCAAGCCCATGCGAGTAATGGCCATGTCAAATCCGTATAGAGGAATACCTGATTGGAACTGGATAAAACCATACTGCTAGTTGATACTTTTTGCCAGCCGCGGGGCTCATCGCGGGATGCGGCGGTCGCCAGCCAGTCTGGATCCGCCGATCGTGACCATAAACACGCGCCGCACGTACGGCGCCAAGGGAATCAGATGAAAGCACTTGCCGCGATCTCCGTCGCCGCCGCCCTGCTGGGCACCACCGCGACGGCCCATGCCGAAGGCCCCAGCCGCCTGGACAAGATCCGGGAAACCGGTGTCCTCACGATCGGCCACCCCGAGACCTCGGTGCCGTTTGCCTATCTGGACGGCAACCAGAAGCCGATCGGCTACACGGTCGAGATTTGCCAGGAAGTCGCCAAGTACGTGCAGGAAGCGCTGAAGCTGCCCAAGCTGGAAGTCCGCTACAACCCGACGACCTCGGCCACGCGCATTCCGCTGCTGGCCAACGGCACGATCGATCTGGAATGCGGCAACACCACCAACAACGAAGCCCGCCACAAGCTGGTGTCCTTCGCGCCCACGACCTTCGTGGCGCAGGTGGTGCTGGTGGCGCGCAAGGACGGCGGCGTGGATCCCAATGACTTGTCCTCGTTCCGCGGCAAGACCATCGCGGCCCAGGCCGGCGGCCAGACGTTCAAGCTGATTTCGCAATTGAATGCGCAGGGTAACCTGGGCATCTCGATGGCGCCCACCAAGGACACCGCCGAGACCATTCTGATGGTGGAATCGGGCCGCGCCGCGGGTTCGGCCAACGATGACGGCATCGCCTACGGCGCCGTGGCCTCGTCCAAGAACCCGGACGCTTTCGTGATCGGCAAGAAGGGTCTGGAACTCGCGCCCTACGGCATCATGCAGCCCAAGGACGATCCCAAGTTCAAGAAGGTGGTCGATGACGCGGTGCTGGACCTGATGAAGACCGGCAAGGTCGCCGCGCTGTACGACAAGTACTTCAACGCGCCGATCCCGCCCAAGCAGATCAACCTGAACTACCCCATGAGCGACGCCTTGAAGCGCGCGCTCGCCAAGCCCACCGACTCGGGCGATCCCAAGGCCTACGAGTAAGCAGCATGCCGCGGGGCGCAGCGCGTCCCCGCGGTGCATGACAGGGCAAGGACGCCGGCCATGACCGGCGTTGCAATCAAGGGCGAGGGCATGAATTACAACTGGAGTTGGAGCGTCTTCCTGGAGATGTCGCCGGACGGCGTGCATACCTTCCTGGAAACGATCCTGATCGGCGTGGGCTGGACGCTCGCGCTGGCATTGACGGCGTGGGTGTTCTCGCTGTTGCTGGGATCCTGGCTGGGCGTGATGCGCACGGCGCAGTCCCGTCTGATGAACGCCATCGGCGCGACCTATGTAGAGCTCTTTCGCAATGTGCCGCTGCTGGTGCAGATGTTCCTGTGGTATTTCGTGCTGCCCGAACTGCTGCCGCATGCCTGGGGACTGGCGATGAAGCAGATGCCGCAGCCGTGGGGCCAGTTCGTGCCTGCGGTGCTGTGCCTGGGCTTTTACGGATCGGCGCGCGTGGCCGAGCAATTGCGCGCAGGCATCCAGTCGCTGCCGCGCGGCCAGTTTCAGGCGGGGACCGCGCTGGGCCTGACTGAGGCGCAGGTCTACCGCTACATCATCCTGCCCGAGGCCTATCGCATCGTGCTGCCGCCGCT
Organism: uncultured Achromobacter sp.; assembly: GCA_966111495.1. Taxonomy (GTDB): domain Bacteria; phylum Pseudomonadota; class Gammaproteobacteria; order Burkholderiales; family Burkholderiaceae_B; genus Achromobacter. Next base: position 2,157 of record CBHWAL010000088.1, read on the forward strand.
GACCTCGGAGTTCATGGGCACGATCAAGTATTCGTCGGTGGCGCTGACCATTGGCCTGCTGGAACTGACGGGCCAGGCGCGCTCCATGGCGGAATTCAGCTTTCACATCTTCGAGGCGTTTTCCGCCGCGACGGTGATCTACCTGATTTTGAACGGCATCGTCGTGCTGGGAATGCGCACGCTCGAGCGCCGTGTCGCGGTGCCCGGCCTGATCGGCACGGCCGCGAAGTCGCCCGCGGGATTGGGGCGCTGACATGGGCAAATTCGATTTCGATGTGATCTGGGGCTCGCTGCCGTACCTGTTCCAGACCGGCATGACGTTCACGCTGACGCTGACGGTGCTGGCGGCGGTGATGGGGCTGGCGCTGGGCACGATCCTGGCGATGATGCGCCTGTCGCGCTACAAGATCCTGTCGGTGCCGGCGGGCATCTATGTGAACGTGATGCGCTCGATCCCGCTTTTGCTGGTGATCTTCTGGTTCTACTTTTTGATGCCCTACATCGCCGCCTGGGTGGTGGGCTCGCCCACGCCGCTGCGCGTGGGGGCGTTCAACTCGGCGGTGATCACCTTCACGCTGTTCGAGGCCGCGTACTTTTGCGAAATCATGCGCGCCGGCATCCAGTCCATCGCGCGCGGCCAGGTGTCGGCCAGCATGGCGCTGGGCCTGAACCATTGGCAGGGCATGCGGTATGTCGTGCTGCCGCAGGCGCTGCGCAACATGGTGCCGGCGCTGTTGACGCGCGTCATCATCCTGTTCCAGGACACGTCGCTGGTGTATGTGCTGTCGCTCACCGACTTCCTGGGCGCCGCGTCCAAGATCGGCCAGCGCGACGGCCGGCTGGTCGAACTCTATCTCTTCGTGGCGGTGGTGTATTTCGTGATTTGCTTCACGGCATCGCGTCTGGTCAAGCAGCTTGAAAAGCGTACGCGGGTGCTGCGCTGAGCGTCTTGCCGCGGCGCCCACGTTATCCACAGGTTCAACGATGCAATCCTCTTCCAATCCCCCGATGATCGAGATCCGGCAGGTCAGCAAGTGGTACGGCGACTTCCAGGTGCTGGACGACTGCTCCACCACCGTGCGCCGCGGTGAAGTCGTGGTGGTGTGCGGCCCGTCCGGGTCGGGCAAGTCCACGCTGATCAAGACCGTCAACGCGCTCGAGCCCTTTCAGAAGGGCGAGATCGTGGTCAACGGCGTGTCGGTGGGCGATCCGCGCACCAACCTGCCCAAGCTGCGCGCGGTGGCCGGCATGGTGTTCCAGCACTTCGAGCTGTTCCCGCACCTGTCGGTGACCGAGAACCTCTGCCTGGGGCAGATCAAGGTGCTGAAACGCGGCAAGGACGAAGCGCGCCAGCGCGCGCTTGCGCTGCTCGAGCGCGTGGGCCTGTCGGCGCACAAGGACAAGCATCCCGGCGAACTGTCGGGCGGCCAGCAGCAGCGCGTGGCGATCGCCCGGGCGCTGTCGATGGACCCGGTCGTAATGCTGTTCGATGAGCCCACGTCGGCGCTGGACCCGGAGATGGTCAACGAGGTGCTGGACGTGATGACCGACCTGGCGGGCGAAGGCATGACCATGATGGTGGTGACCCACGAGATGGGATTTGCGCGCCGTGTCGCCGACCGTGTGATCTTCATGGACGGCGGCAAGATCGTCGAGGACTGCCAGAAGGAGCAGTTCTTCGGCAATGTCGAGGAGCGTGCCCCGCGCACGCGCCAATTTCTTTCCAAAATTTTGCAGCATTAAAAGCCATGACCCAGCGGACCCCCGCCGAACCTTCCCCCCTTCGCGTCGACCTGCGCAGCGATACGGTCACGCACCCGACCGCGGCTATGTACGAGCGCATGCGCACCGCACCTATCGGCGATGACGGCCTGGACGGCGATCCCACCGTGCGCGAGCTGGAGGCCTATGTGGCGGCCAGCCTGGGCAAGGAGTCGGGCCTGTTCGTGCCGAGCTGCACGATGGCCAACCTGCTGGCCGTGCTGGCGCAAACGCAGCGCAGCGAGCAGGTGGCGCTGGAAGCGACCGCCCACATGTACACGTCGGAACGCGGCGCGGCCACGTTCACGGGATTGTTCTACCAAGGCTTGCCCGGCGCCGAAGGCGCGATGGACCTGAACCGGCTCGAAGACGCGCTGATGACCGGCGGCCACCGCCTCAAGACCGCGCTGGTGGCGATGGAGACGTCGCACAACAATGCGGGCGGCGCGGTGCTGCCGCTGGACCACATGCAGGCCGTGCATGGCATGGCGCGCGCCGCTGGCGTGCCGGTGCACCTGGATGGTGCGCGGCTGTTCAACGCGGCGGTGGCGCTGGGCGTGCCGGCCGCGGACATCACGCGTCATACGGATACGGTGTCGCTGTGCCTGTCCAAGGGCCTGAGCGCGCCGGTAGGCGCGGTGCTGGCGGGCAGCCAGGCCGTGATCGCCAAGTCGCGCACGCTGCGCCGCATGCTGGGCGGCACGCAGCGCCAATCCGGCATCATGGCTGCAGCCGGCCTGGAAGGTGTGCAGCACATGAGCGCGCGTCTGTCCGAAGACCACGTGCGTGCGCGCCGGCTGAGCGATGGCATCAACACGCTGGCGCCCGCGCTGACCGCGACCGTACCCCAAACCAACATCGTGCAGGTCGAGACTGCCGACACGGGCATGACCAATGCCGAGTGGGTCGCGGCCCTTCAGGCGCAAGGCGTGCTGACGCGTCCGTGGGGCCGCACGCGGCTGCGTTGCGTCACGCACCGGCACATCGGCGATGACGATATCGACGTGGCCGTCAAGGCGTTTTCCGCGGTGCTGAACGCGCGCTGATTCAGCCTTTTTTGGGGTGGGCGATGCGATAATGCCCGCCATGTCCACCCCCACTCATCTTTCCCGGAAAGACTATTTCTGCGCCCTCGCGGTGGTGGTCATCTGGGGCCTGAATTTCGTCGTCATGAAGGTCGGCATGCGGGGCTTGTCTCCCATGATGCTGGGCGCGTTGCGATTCGCGCTAGCGGCCTTCCCTCTCATTCTCTTCGTGCGCATGCCACGGCTTCCGTGGCACTGGGTCGCGGCCTACGGGCTGGTCCAGGGGCTGGGCCAGTTCGGCCTGCTCTTTACCGCGCTCAAGTTCGGCATGCCGGCCGGCATGGCGTCGCTTTTCAACCAGACCCAGGCATTCTTTACGCTGCTGCTGGCCGCGCCGGTGCTGCATGAGCGCGCGCGGCGGCATCACTGGATTGGACTGGGCGTGGCCGCGATGGGCCTCGCCGTCATTGCGGGGGCGCGCGGCGACGGGCCGGGGCAAATGACGATGCTGGGCTTTGTCCTGACGCTGGGGGGCGCGTTCATGTGGGCCGTGTCCAACATGATCGTGCGGCTGGCCAGCCGCAAAGCGCCCGGCTACGACCCCTTCGCGTTCATCGCCTGGAGCAGCGCCGCGCCGGTGCTGCCCTTCCTGGCGCTGGCCGTGCTGATCGACGGCTGGGAACCGGTGGTGGGCATGGTCACCGGCATGGGCTGGGGCGAGGCGCTGTCGGTGCTGTATCTGGCCGTGCTGGCCACGCTGGTCGCCTACACGCTGTGGACGCAGCTGCTGTCGCGCCACCCCGCGGCCAAGGTCGCACCGTTCTCGCTGCTGGTGCCGGTGGTGGGGCTGTGGGCGGCGTCCATGGCGTTCGGCGAGCGGCTGCAGCCGCTGCAATGGGCGGGCGCCGGATGCGTGCTGGCCGGACTGATCATCAACCAGGTCGGCGCGCGCTGGTTGCGCACGCGCTAACGCCAGTCAGCCTTTACGGTACTCGGGCCTCGCCCGCCCGGCCTACAGCGTGCCGGCGAGGGCCGGCCGCCCTCAAAGTTGCTCGAAGCGAATGTAACGCTTATCGGTGTACTCCCGGCGCGTGATGATTTCCTGCACCGACGCGCCCGGCGGTCCGCGGCGCAGCCATTCCAGCATGTGATCGACCTGGTCAGGCGTGCCCTGCACCAGCGCTTCGACCGTGCCGTCCAGCATGTTCTGCACCCAGCCTTTCGCGCCAAGCATGTGAGCGCGCCGCACCGTGGCGTGCCGGTATCCCACGCCTTGCACCGTGCCGCTGACGGTGACGTGGACGGTTTCGATCTGGGTATCGGCCTTTGGGTCTTGCATGGGTTTTTCCTTCGGATGATGCGCCGCCACGCACGACTGGCGTAGGCGGAACCGGCTACAGCGGATGGTCTATAGGCCCGGCGGGCTTCGAAGCGATACGTTAGAGCCCATGTCAAAACGTGCCAGCTTAGAAATACCCATTACCAGAGCTTGGAGAAGCCATTATGGAAGAGACCAGTTTGTTGTCGGATGCCGAGACAGCGCGCTATAGGGATCAGGGGTACCTGGCCTTGAAGGACATGTGCCCTCAGGACGAGGTCGGCTACATCCGCAGGACGCTGCTGGACTTGTTCTCGAACAAGACGGGTTACAACGAGGGCGCGCAGTATGACTTTGTGAGCCGCGACGATCCGACCAAGCCCGCCAAGTTTCCAAGTCTGCACGATCCGCGACATTATGCCCCGGGCCTGCTGAAGACGGTTTACCACGAACGCACGCTGGAACTTGCTCGGCAATTGCTGGGCCCGCAGGCAGCGCTCTATGGCGAGCACGCGTTGCTCAAGCCCGGCCCGCACGGTCCGGAAACGCCGTGGCACCAGGACGAAGCCTTCCGGTCGCCGGACTTCGTCTACAACGAACTGAGCATCTGGCTGGCTCTGCAACCGGCCACGATTGAGAACGGCTGCATGCAGTTCCTGCCGGGATCGAACAAGTGGGACGTGCTGGAGCACCGTTCCCCGGGCGGCGACAAGACGCTGCATCCGCTGGAATGCTGCGGCGATTTTCCGCGTGACCAGGCGGTGGCCGAACCGCTCGATCCGGGTGGCATCACCGTGCACGATGCGCGCACGCTGCACTTCACCGGACCGAACACGTCGCAGACGCCGCGGCTGGCGTACATCCTCATCTACAACACGCCGCCGGTGTACAAGCCGGGCCGCCGGGAATTCCCGTGGCTGGAAGGCCGCTGGACCGACAGCCAGACCCGCAAGAAGCAGTGGCACAAGCGCGGCGGGCTGGCGGTGGACGTGATGCGCCGGCTGCCGGGCGCGCGACTGACCAGCCCGCGCTGGGTGGCGTGGGCAACGATTCGCGCGGTCAGCAAGGTGTGGCCGCGCTAGGGCTGGGCGTGCAGGGGCCATAGAGCCTTTGCGCAGGGGGGCGAACGGGGCCGGCAAGCGACGCTTGCCGGCCTCGGCGCGTATACTGGGCGGCGCTGGCGCCCCCCTACCACTCCACAGACACCATGACCGCTAACCTTTCTACGATCACCTGCATCGAAGATTTGCGCGTTGTTGCGCAGAAGCGCGTGCCGCGCATGTTCTACGACTACGCCGACTCCGGCGCCTGGACCGAAGGCACCTACCGCGCGAACGAAAGCGACTTTCATCGGATCAAGCTGCGCCAGCGCGTGGCGGTCAACATGGAAGGCCGGTCGCTGCGCACCACGATGGTGGGCCAGGACGTGGTCATGCCCCTGGCGATTTCGCCCACGGGCCTGACCGGCATGCAGCATGCCGACGGCGAGATTCTGGCCGCCAAGGCCGCTGCCGATTTCGGCGTGCCGTTCACGCTGTCCACGATGAGCATCTGCTCGCTGGAAGACGTGGCGCAGGCCACCGGCAAGCCCTTCTGGTTCCAGCTCTACGTGATGCGCGACCGCGAATTCGTGGGCAACCTGATCGACCGCGCCAAGGCCGCCGGCTGCTCGGCGCTGGTGCTGACGCTGGACCTGCAGATCCTGGGCCAGCGGCACAAGGACATCAAGAACGGCCTGTCGACGCCGCCCAAGCCCACGCTGCGCAACCTCATCAACCTGGCGACCAAGCCGCGCTGGTGCATGGGTATGCTGGGCACCAAGCGCCGCACCTTCGGCAATATCGTCGGCCACGCCAAGGGCGTGAGCGACCTGTCGTCGCTGTCGTCGTGGACCGCCGAGCAATTCGACCCGCGCCTGAGCTGGGACGACGTGGAATGGATCAAGCAGCGCTGGGGCGGCAAGCTCATCATCAAGGGCATTCTCGATGTCGAAGACGCGCAGCTGGCCGCCAACAGCGGCGCCGACGCGCTCATCGTCAGCAACCACGGCGGCCGCCAGCTTGACGGCGCCATGTCGTCGATCGCGGCCCTGCCCGCCATCGCCGATGCCGTGGGTTCGAAGATCGAGGTATGGATGGACGGCGGCATCCGCTCCGGCCAGGACATCCTGAAGGCCGTGGCGCTGGGCGCGCGCGGCACGATGATCGGCCGCGCCTTCCTGTACGGGCTGGGCGCGTACGGCCAGGCCGGCGTTACCCGCACGCTGGAGATCCTGTACAAGGAAATGGACACGACGATGGCGCTGTGCGGCCGCCGCACGATCGAGCCGGGTGACCGCAGCATTCTGCTGCCGGGCACGTATCCGACCTGATCGCTGACGTTTGCCGAGAAAAACCCGGACCTTTCTTGTGTCCGGGTTTTTTTATGCGCGGATGCCGCGCACCGGGCGTTGGCTACGCGCCGTTGCCCGTGCCCAGAAACTGGCTGGGACGGCGCAGCGCCGGGTCGAAGGGGTTGATCTGCGCGCCCACCGCGTCCGCCTCGCGGCGCAGCATTTCCACGATAAGCGGCAGGCGTTCGTCGCTGATGCGTTCGATGGGCGCCGCCACGCTCAGCGCGGCGACCGTGACGCCGTTGGGATCGTAGACCGGCACCGCCAGCCCCGCGATGTTGGGAAACACGCCCTGCCCCTGGCTGCGCGCGTAGCGTAGTTCCAGGCATTCCTTGATGCGCACGCGCATCGAGATCTCGTCCACGAAGCCCAGATGATGCAGGCGCGGAATGTTGAAGCGCATGACCTCTTCGCGCTCGGCTTCGGGCAGGCTGGCCAGCAGCACCAGGCCGCCTTGCCCCATGCCGAGCGGTACGCGCCCGCCGATGTCGCCGGTGTGCGAGCGCACGGGGAAGGCGCCGTCCACGCGATCGACGCAGATGGCATCGAAGCCGCTGCGCACCAGCAGGAAGATGGTGTCGTTGAGCATGCCCGACAGGCGCAGCATGGCGGGCCGGTAAAGGGTGCGCAGGCTGGACTGATGATTGCCCGCAGCGGCCGCCAGCGAAAAGAAGGCGACGCTGAGCTGATACCCCTTGCTTTGGGCAGGCTGTTCCACCACGCCCTCCTGCATCAAGCCTTGCAGCACCCGGTGCACCGTGGCCTGCGCCTGGCCCGTGCGGGTGGCGATATCGGTCAGGCGCAACTTGTCTCCCTTGGCGTCGGCCAGCACGCGCAGCACGGCAAACGCGCGCTGCAACACGCCCTGGCCCGCGGAATCTTCCGCCGCTTCTGATTTCTTCATTCTTGGGTTCCGATAATCAAAATAGTCTGACGTATTTTTATCAGGAAATTCAGCCTAACGGAAATAACTAATAAAAAATTCGATTCTTCGGAAAACCCTAATTGACCCTCTGTTTTGGCGGCTCCTAGACTGCGCCATCACTTAGGCAGCCTGGGCGGCACTTTTGCCCACCCGGCGGCGCAGGGCCCGGACGGGCCACGGGGTTTGGAACATGGCATTTCTGCGGCTGGACAACGTCTCCAAGAACTACGGCGATCTGCGTGTCGTCTCGGACTTCTGCCTGTCGGTCGACAAGGGCGAGTTCGTCTCGCTGCTGGGCCCCTCCGGCTGCGGCAAGACCACTACGCTGCAGATGATTGCCGGCTTTGCCGATGTGACCTGCGGCACCATCACGCTGGACGGCCGCGACATCACGCACGCCAAGCCCAACACGCGCGGCCTGGGCATCGTGTTCCAGAGCTATGCGCTGTTTCCGCACCTGACCGTGGCCGACAACGTGGCCTTCGGCCTGAAGATGCGCAAGGTCGACCGCGCCGAGCGCCAGGACCGCGTGCGCGAGGCGTTGGCCCTGGTCAAGCTGGACAAGCATGCCGACCGTTTCCCGCGCGAACTGTCGGGCGGCCAGCGGCAACGCGTGGCGCTGGCCCGCGCGCTGGTGATCCGTCCGCCGGTGCTGCTGCTGGACGAACCGCTGTCCAATCTGGACGCCAAGCTGCGCGAGGACATGCAGTTCGAGCTGCGCAGCATTCAGCGCAAGATCGGCACCACCACCGTCATGGTCACGCACGATCAGGCCGAAGCCCTTTCCATCAGCGATCGCGTCGTGGTCATGCAGGACGGACGCGCCACGCAGGTGGACGCGCCCTACCGCATGTATGAACACCCCCAAACCGAGTTCATCTCGCGCTTTGTCGGCAAGACCAATCTGCTGCCCGGCCGCGTGACACGCTGCGGCGCCCAGGCTGAAGTCCAGGCCGGCGCGTTGAGCCTTGTCGTCGATGGCGAAGGCCTGCGCCACGGCGACAGCGTGCAGCTGTCGCTGCGCCCGGAAAAGCTGGTGCCCGTGCCTTCTGGCCAGGGCAAGCTCGCCTGTGTCGTCAACACGCGCTATTTCCTGGGCAGCCAGTGGATGTACGACCTGGATTCGGCGGTGGGGGCGCTGACCATCCTGACGCCCAACGACGGCCGCCGCCCGCATGACGACGGCGAACAGATCGGGCTGGACTGGGCGGACGGCGTGCTGCGCGTGCTGCGCACGCCTGCTGCCGCGGCGGCGGACTGACATGGCGACGCTGACGCAACGCGGCGCCGCCGCCAACCTGCCCAAGCCGCGCAACGACGGGATGCTGGCCATCCTGGGGTCGATCCCGCTGGCCCTCGTGTTTCTCACGCTGGTGCTTACGCCGCTGGCGCTGACCTTTGCCCTGTCGTTCCGGCCGTTCGACTACGCCACCGGCATTCAGCCCGGCCACACGTTCGAACACTACCTGGCCGTGGTGACGGACGGCTATTTCATCGAGATCTTCTGGCGCACCTTCTGGATCGCCGGCGTCACCACGCTGATCTGCGTGCTGATCGGCGCGCCCGAGGCCTACATCCTGTCGCGCATGCGCAAGCCCTGGCGCTCGATCTTCCTCTTGGTGGTGCTGTCGCCGCTGCTGATCTCGCTGGTGGTGCGCGCGTTCGGCTGGAGCATGCTGCTGGGTCCGGGCGGACCGCTGGGCAAGGCGGCCGCCGCGCTGGGGCTGGGAACGCTGCTGTACACGCCCACCGCCGTCAACATCGGCCTCGTGCACGTCCTGCTGCGCTACATGGTGATTCCGGACTGGACGTCGCTGCAGAAGCTGGACCC
>CBHWAL010000089.1:0-11405 GCA_966111495.1 uncultured Achromobacter sp.
GTTTCACAAGGCCTCTCCGCGGGCTTGGGTCAGGGGCGGGGCGACGGTGGCGTCGGCGTCCTCGGACTTCAGTTCACCAGCGCGCTTGAGGAACCAGGATGCCAGCACCGGGGCCAGAATGGAACTGATCAGCACGCACGCGGCGACCTGCGCGGTGGCGGTCGAGACGTATTGCTGGAAGTTGGGGTCGGCCGCAGCCACCACGGCGGGCGTGGCGATGGCGTTGCCGGCGGTCGTGCCGGCTGCGAAACCCAGGCCGCTCTTGCCGCCGCGGCGCAGGATCATGCGGTAGCCCAGGTAGACCAGGCCGCCCGTGATCGGGCTGATGATGAGGCCCAGGATCAAGCCGCTGATGCCGCCGCCGACCACGGCGGACAGGTTGATGCCGGTACCCAGCGCGAAGGCGAAGAACGGGATGACGATGTTGGGCACGGGCTTGAGCACGTCGCGCCACTTCGGATCCAGGTTGCCGACGACGACGCCCAGCAGGAAGGGCACCAGCGCCGCCACCAGGGCAATCATCGGAATGTCGGCCAGGCCCGACGCGCCCAGGAACAGCAGGCTGAAGAAGGGGCCGTCGTTGACCGCGCTGGCCACATAGGCGCCGCGGTCACGCGCATCGCCGTATTGGCCGGTGTAGGCCAGCCACAGGCCGCCGTTGCTGTTGTCGAAGGCGGCCAGCAGGGCAAGGATCGACACGCCCCAGAGACCATCCAGGCCGACGTAGCTGCCCAGGATGATGATGAGCGTGGCGGGCACGAGCGTTTTCATCAGCAGGATGGTGCCGGCGGTGGCCAGGATGGGACCACCGGTGCGGGCGTTGACGTGCGTACCGGTCGCGAAGATCAGCAGCGCGATCAGCGGCAGCGCGCTGTTCTTGAAGAGGGCGGTGGTGAAGCCGCCGATGGCGAGCGCATCCGGGGCGAAGGTGCCGATCAGGGAACCCAGGATCAGCGGCACCAGCATCAATCCACCAGGGATTTTCTGCATCGTGCCAAAAAAGGGCGAGCGGGTAGTTGCGGTCGACACTATCGAGGTCTCCAGGACGATTTTTCTGGGTTGCAGACGTTCATGTGCGCGTCTGTCGGACGGGTGAAAAAATCGTAGTGTACACCTGTACGTACAGCATGTACGTACAGGTTTCCCCGATAATGGCGTCCCGGATACCTGGACGCTTGCCGCTTAGAAGCGGTATGCGCCGCTCAACATGACCGTGCGGCGCGCGCCGTAGAAGCAGTCGCCACGATCCAGGCAGACCACTTCGTACGTGCGGTCCGCGATGTTGTTGACGTTGAGCGCATAGCGCCACGGGCCGTTCGTGTAGCTGACCATTGCATCGAACAGCGTGACCGAAGGCGTCTCCGGCGCGCCGCCGTCGCGGAACTTGGACAGGAAGCGAGCACCGGCCCCGACCGCGAAGCCGGGCTGGCCCGCCACCGCGAAGCGGTATTTGCTCCACAGCGACACCATATGCTTGGGCATGCCTTCAAGCTGCGGATCGATGTCGGTGTAGATGTAGTTGGCGATCACGTCCACGTTCTGGGAGATGCGGCCGCGCGCCTCCAGTTCGACACCGCGCGTGCGCGTCTTGCCTGCCTGGATCTGATTGTTGGGATTATTCGGATCGTTGGTCTGGCGGTTGCTTTCGCGCAGGTCGTACGCCGCTGCCGTGAATTCCAGGTCAGCGCCGGGGGGCATGTACTTCAGGCCCACTTCCCACTGCTTGCCGCGCATGGGCTTCCAGCGCTGGTCGTAGAAGTCCGCGCCCGCGATGGGGGTGAAGGACTCGCTGTAGCTCACATACGGCGACCACCCGTTGTCGGCCGCGTACATCAGGCCGAAGCGCTTGGTGGTGGCTTGATCGGTTTCCTTGTCCTGGCCCTCGGCGGTGCTTTCGACGCGGTCGCGGCGGATGCCGGCCAGCAGGATCCAGTTCTTGTCGAACGTGATCTGGTCCTGCGCATAGAAGCCCAGCTGCTGCTGGCGTTGCTTGGGCGAGTCGCTCAGCGTGTAGTCCGGCGCGTTGCCATATACCGGGTGGTACAGGTTCAGCGGAGATCCCAGTCCGCTGTCGGATTGGCTGGTTTCGCGGTAACGCGTGTAGTCCATGCCGACGATGACGGTGTGCTGCGTGCGGCCCCAGTTCAGCTTGCCTTCCAGGTTCTGGTCGGCCAGCAGCGTGCGCATGCGGGGCTTGTTGATGTAGTAGTAGCGGTCGACCGTAGTCTGTTCGGGGTCGATGTACGAATTGCCGCGGCGGTCGCCATACACGTTCGGGTACAGCGATTTGTAGTCCACGCTGCTGACCGTGTTCCGGAAGCTCTGGCGGACCTTCCAGGTGTCGTTGAACTTGTGCTCGAACAGCCAGCCCACGTTGAATTGCTCGGTGTCGTAGGCGTCAAAGCCCGGTTCGCTAGCAAAACGGCGCGTCGGGATGCGGCCATTGGGATTGTGATCCACGGTGCCGCTCCACGGCAGGAACGATTGCGTCGTGCCCGACCGGTCCTTCTGCCACGACGCCTGCAGCGTCAGCGACGTGGCCGCACTGGGTTGCCACGTGAGCGACGGCGCGAGGAACATCCGGTCGTCTTGCGCGTACTGCACCTGCGTATCGCTGTCGCGGCCCAACGCCACCACGCGATACAGCCACTGGCCGTCCTCGGTCAGCGGGCCGGTGATGTCGGCCTGGATCTCGCGGCGGTTGAAGTTGCCCAGCTGCACGCCGATTTCACCTTGCTGCTCGGCCTGCGGGCGCTTGCTGACCAGGTTGACGATGCCGCCCGTGCTGCCCTGTCCGTACAGCATCGACGACGGGCCGCGCAGCACCTCGACGCGTTCCAGGCCATAGACCTCGGTGCGCGGGTTGTTGAAGCTGAAGAACTGGCGCAGGCCGTCCAGATACTGCACGGGCTCTACGCCACGCACGCGCACGTAGTCGCCGCGGTTGTCCACGCCGTAGGCGTTGGGCCGCACGCCCGCTGCGTAGTTCATCGTGTCCTGCACGTTCTGCGAACCCTGGTCGATGATCTGCTCGCGCGGGATCACGGTGATGGCCTGGGGCGTTTCGGACAGTGGCGTGTCGGTCTTGGTGGCGGTGGCGCTGCGACGGGCAATGTAGCCGTCGACGGGGCCGGTGGCGGTTTCGCCGGTGCCCAGCACCTGCACGGCCGGCAGGGTGGCGGGCTGTTCGGGCTGCGCATGCGCGGCGCTCGCGCCCAGGCAGGCGGCCAGCGCGGCGGCGGCGTGGACACGGGGGTTCAGCCGCGCGCGCGTGGCGGACGGATTGTGGCGGTGCTTCAAGAGGATCTCCCCACTGGCGTCGGTTTGGTGTGGCCAGTTACGTATAGAAATGACAACGATAATAATTATCAATTGTAGCGATGGGCGCAGCCAATAGCGCGCATCCGGGGAAGATGTAAAAAAGCCCTGCCGCGGTTCCAGGCGGCAGGGCTTGTACAGGAAACTCCTGTGAATTCATCGGGTTGAAGCGCGGGCTGATGCGGGCCGCCGCGGTGGCCGCTGTTGGCGGCGCGCGACAGTGTTGCACGCGCAAAAAACGGGGTACGGTCGGCGGTGCGGCGATCAGTCCTGGCGGGTCGCCTGGCTGGCGGGGCTGGCGGGGCTGGCGGGCGCGGCGGCAGGCATGGAGGCGGGCGCCGACGCGTCGGGACGCAGCTCGCGCCGCAGGATCTTGCCCACGTTGGTGCGGGGCAGGTCGTCGCGGAACTCGATGTGGCGCGGCACCTTGTAGCCGGTAAGCTGGCTGCGGCAATGCGCGATCAGCGTTTCGGCGTCCAGCGTGGGGTCTTTGCGGATCACGAACAGTTTGACGGCCTCGCCCGAGCGCTCGTCCGGCACGCCCACGGCCGCCACTTCGCGCACGCCGGGGTGCAGGGCGGCCACGTCCTCGACCTCGTTCGGGTACACGTTGAAGCCCGACACCAGGATCATGTCCTTCTTGCGATCGACCAGATACACGTAGCCGGTCTCGTCGACATAACCCACGTCGCCCGTGCGCAGGAAGCCGTCCGGGTACATCACCAGCGCCGTCTCGTCCGGCCGGTTCCAGTAGCCGCGCGTGACCTGCGGACCGCGCACGCAGATCTCGCCGTTTTCGCCGATGCCCAGTTCGCGGCCGCCGTCGTCGCGGATCGACAGGTCGGTGGAGGGCACGGGCAATCCGATGGACCCATTGAAGATCTTGGTATCCAGGGGATTGATGGTGACGGCGGGCGACGTTTCTGTCAGGCCGTAGGCTTGGGCGATCGACACGCCTGTCGTCGCGCGCCAGCGGTCCGCCACCGACCGCTGCACCGCCATGCCGCCGCCCATGGTGAGCCGCAGGCGCGAGAAATCCAGGTGGGCAAAATCGGGATGGTTCAGCAGCGCGTTAAAGAGTGTGTTGACGCCGGTAAAGGCCGAGAAAGGCACCTTGCCCATTTCCTTTATCAGCCCGGGGATGTCGCGCGGATTGACGATGAGAAGGTTGCTCGCGCCCAGTTTCATGAACGTCAGGCAGTTCGCCGTCAGCGCGAAGATGTGATACAGCGGCAGGGCCGTGATGATGCATTCCTCGCCGTCTTTGACCAGGGGTCTGACCCACGCGTAGGCCTGGCTCACGTTGGCCACCAGGTTGCCGTGCGACAGCATGGCGGCCTTGGCCACGCCCGTCGTGCCGCCCGTGTATTGCAGGAACGCCAGGTCGGCAGGCGAGAGCTGCATGTTGGTGAACGGCAGGTCGCGCGCCGCACGCAGCGCATCGCCCAGCTTGTGCGCGCCGGGCAGTGACCAGGCTGGCACCAGGCGCTTCACGCGCCGGACCGCGAAGTCCACGAGGCGCCCCTTGATCGGACCCAGCATTTCTCCAATTGAGGTGACCAGCACATGCTCGATCTGCGTGCCCGGCAACGCCTTTTGCAGCGTCGCCGCAAAATTGTCAGCGACCACGATGGCCCGCGCGCCGGCGTCGGCCAGCTGATGTTCGAGTTCGCGCGCGGTGTAGAGCGGGTTGCAGTTCACCACGATGCACCCTGCGCGCAGGGCGCCGAATAGGCAGACCGGGTATTGCAGCAGGTTAGGCATCATCAACGCGACGCGGTCGCCGCGGGTCAGGCCGTGGGCGTGCAGCCACGCCGCGAAGCGGCGCGTCAGCGCGTCCAGTTCGGCGTACGTGATCGACTTGCCCATGCTGATGTAGGCCGTCTTTTCGGGAAAGCGCCGGAAGCTTTCCTCGATGATCGTCACCAGCGTTGTCTCGCCGTCAGTCTCGATCTCGGCGGGCACACCGTAGGGATAGCTCTTGTGCCAGATTCGTTCCATGTCTTGCGGTTCCGTTGGGGCGCAAGGCCCTAGTTGCCCAACAGGGCTTTCTTCAGGGAAGCCTGCGCGGGACTGTCGCCCAGCCAGACGCGCAGGAGAGCGCGGGCGAAGGCGGGATCGTCGATGCGGCCGCGCGGCTTGCCGTTGCTGGCAATGGCCACGCCGCGGGCGTCGAAGTCCAGGTCGATGACATCGCCCTCGCGCGCGGCGCCGATGTCGGCCATCAGGCGCGACAGACGCTCGGCGGGTTCCTTCAACGCGGCTAGCGCCTGCGAGGGCGTATTGTCGCGCAAACCGTCCTGCAGCGCCCCGTCCAGGCTCTTGCTATCCACGTCGCGCAGCATTTGCAGACGGATTCGGCGTGGCTCGGTGCTGCCTATCAGCGCCGCGGCATCGTGGCTTTTCGTGGTGACGTACAGCGCGGCCACGTAGACCTTCACGACGAAGCGGGTGCGCAGGCCGGCGCCGTTCAGCGTCAGCCCGTGGCCGCTTTCGGCAAGCTGTTCGGGCACGCGCACGCCGGCAACGTCGACGTCAGCGTGGGCCGGCGCGCCCGCCAGGCTGGCCGCAAGAATCAGACTCAGGGCGGCGGCGCGCCCTCCGGGGTTGAAACGCATTTGTCACCTCCAGTGTTCTTCTGTTTGTAGAACTTCTTGTCTGCGATGTAGATCGTGCGTTCCACGACGGCGTAGACGACGTCGTCCTTGTCTTTCAGTTCGACCGTGTAGGTGCGGGTCGTTTCATGATGCGTGGCGAGCAGGCGCCGGATTTCCGCAATCTCGCCCGGCGGCAGCCGGAAGTCGACGTATAGCGTGGTGTAGGCGGGCTTCCTGAAACGGATCGATGCCGCCTTGTCCCACACGATGTGATCGGCGCCCAGCGCCGACATCAGCATCGTCGGATGGGCGCCGTCCGTCACGGCGAACAGCGAGCCGCCGTACATCGATCCCACGATATTGCGCGTGCGGCGCAAGAGCGGCAGCTTGATGCGGATGTGCTGGAAGTCCGGCGACACGTGCAACACGCGGCCGCCGGTGGCGCGAAAGGCCGGATGCAGGTTGAAGCCCACCCGCATCAGGCGCGCGCGCCACTCGGGCGACAGGTTCTTGAACCAGTAGGGCTTCACGCTGTCCGCCGCCTGGCTACATGGCCTCGAACAGGCCGGCGGCGCCCATGCCGGTGCCGATGCACATCGTGACCAGCCCA
Organism: uncultured Achromobacter sp.; assembly: GCA_966111495.1. Lineage (GTDB taxonomy): Bacteria > Pseudomonadota > Gammaproteobacteria > Burkholderiales > Burkholderiaceae_B > Achromobacter. The sequence goes on from CBHWAL010000089.1 coordinate 6,526, forward strand.
TACTTGCCGCCGGTGCGACGCAGCCCGTGCGTGAGCGTGGCGGTGCGGATCGCGCCCGTGGCGCCCAGCGGATGGCCCAGCGCAATGGCGCCACCCAGCGGGTTGATCTTGGCCGGATCCAGGTTCAGCTCGCGGATCACGGCCAGCGACTGCGCCGCAAAGGCTTCGTTGAGCTCGATCCAGTCCAGCGCGTCCTGCTTGATGCCGGCGCGGTCCAGCACCTTTGGGATGGCGGCGATGGGGCCAATGCCCATGACCTCGGGCGGAACGCCGGCCACGGCAAAGCCCGCAAAGCGGGCGAGGGGACTGAGGTTGAATTCGCGCAGGATGCGTTCGGACACCAGGATCACGGCCGCCGCGCCATCGGACATCTGCGAGCTGTTGCCGGCCGTGACGCTGCCGCGCGTCGAAAACACCGGCTTCAGGCGGGCCAGCGCTTCCAGGCTGCTGTCGGGACGCGGGCCTTCGTCAACCTCGACAAGCCGGCGCGCCACGCGCACAGCGCCGCTGGCGCCGTCCGGCAGATGCGTGACCACTTCATAAGGCGTGGTCTCGGCGCGGAAGTGACCGGCAGCGATGGCCGCGCAGGCTTTCTGGTGCGAGGCCAGCGCAAAGGCGTCCTGGTCTTCGCGCGACACCTTCCAGCGCTCGGCGACCTTTTCGCCGGTCAGGCCCATGCCGAAAGCCATGCCGATGTTCTCGTCGTGCGCGAAGATTTCCGGGTTCATGGACACCTTGTTGCCCATGATTTGCGGCATGGCGCTCATGGATTCGGTGCCCGCGCCGATCATGATGTCGGCCTCGCCCATGCGGATGCGGGCGGCGGCATCCGCCACGGCCTGCAACCCAGATGCGCAGAAGCGGTTGACGGTAACGCCCGCCACGCTTTGCGGCAGCCCCGCCAGCAAGAGGCTGATGCGGGCCACGTTCATGCCCTGTTCGGCCTCCGGCATGGCGCAACCGGCGATCACGTCTTCAATGCGGGCCGCATCCAACCCCGGCACCTGCGCCAGCGCGCCATTCAGCGCGGCGGCCAGCATGTCGTCAGGGCGGGTGGTGATGTAGGCGCCGTTACGCTTGCCCACCGGCAAGCGCGTGGCGGCGACGATGTAGGCGTCTTGGATTTGCGTGCTCATATCCATTTCCTCAAATATCAACAGTGAGAAAAACTATCCGGCTCCCGCGTTCAACACTCCCCCACCAGGCGGGGCGGCGCGGATCCGGCTCCGCCGGTCCGCAGCCCGCGCCCCTGGGGGGAACGCCGTAGGCGTTTGGGGGGGCTCCATACGGCGGCTCCGCCGGTCCGCAGCCCGCGCCCCTGGGGGGAGCGCCGCATCAATTCCGCAGGGGTTTGCCGGTTTCAAGAGTGTGGCGGATGCGGGCCTGGGTTTCGGGCGTTCGCAGCAGCGCCACGAATTCCTTGCGCTCCACGGCCAGCAGCCATTCTTCGTCGACCTTCGTCCCGGTCTCGACCTCGCCGCCGCACAGCGCGACCGCAGCACTGCGCGCCACGCGGTAATCGTGCGCGCTGATCATGCCGCCTTCGCGCATGTTGACCAGCACCATCTCGAAGTTGGCGATGCCGTTGCGGCCGGCCACCGGCACCCCTTGCAAGCGCGGGGGCGGGGTGTAGCCGGCCTGCGCGGCGGCGCGCGCCTGGCCGATCGCCACGAACAGCAGCTCGCCGGGATGGAACAGCACGATGTCGTGTTCGCGGGCAAAGCCGGCCTCGATGGCTTCCAGCCCGCTCTTGGCGACCTGGGCCATGGCGATGGTCTGGAAGACCGGTTGCAGGTAGGGAAAGACCTCGCCCGGCGTGGCCGTCTTGGCCGCCAGCGCGGCCGCGCGCGCGGCGAACTCCTTGCTGCCGCCGCCCGCCGGGATCAGGCCCACGCCGGCCTCGACCAGGCCGATGTAGCTTTCCAGTGCCAGCACACGGTGCGAGGCGTGCATCAGGAATTCGCAGCCGCCGCCCAGCGCCATGCCCTGCACCGCGGCCACCGTCGGAACCTGCGCGTACTTGAACGACTGCGAGGCACGCTGGAATTTCTCGACCGTGGCTTCCAGCATGTCCCATTCGCCGGCCGCGCAGGCTTCGACCACCTGCTGCAGGTTGGCGCCCACGGCAAACGGCGCATCGTGCCAGATCACCAGGCCATCGAATTCGCGTTCGGCCTTGGCCACCGCCTGCAGCACGCCTTCCAGCACTTCGGCGCCCAGCGTGTGGTTGCGCGACGTGACGGACAGGATGGCGATGCCCGCGTCGACCTTCGGCAGGTTCCACAGGCGCACGCCTTCGTTTTCCCAGACGGTGACGCCGCGGTCGTCGGGGGCTTCGCCCACGACGCGTTCCGGGAACAGCTGGCGTGCGTACACCGGTAGCGTCGAGCGCGGATGCAGCTTGCCTGTGCGCGCCGAATACGAACCCTCAGGTGCGTGCACGCCCTGGCGGCCGGGCTCCAGCACCCAGGCGGGCAGGGGCGTGTCGCTCATGGCGCGGCCGGCGGCGATGTCCTCGGCTACGGCGGCGGCAATCGCCTGCCAGCCTGCGGCCTGCCAGGTTTCAAACGGGCCTTGCGACCAGCCAAAGCCCCAGCGCATGGCCAGGTCCAGGTCGCGTGCGTTGTCGGCCACGTGTTCAAGCTGCACGGCGCTGTAGTGGAAGATGTCGCGGAACAGGCTCCACAGAAATTGCGCCTGCGGGTGGTCGCTGGCGCGCAGCGCGGCAAAGCGCTTGGCCGGATCGCGTTCCTTGAGCAGCGCCGCAACGTCGTCGGCCAGCTTGCCCGTGCCAGGCGCGTAATCCTGTTTTTTCAGATCCAGCACCTGGATCTCGCGGCCCTGCTTGCGGTAGACGCCCGCGCCGCTCTTTTGGCCGAGCGCGCCCTTGGAGATCAGCGCCGACAGCCATTCCGGCAGCGCGAAGTACTGGTGCCACGGATCATCGGGCAGGTTCTTTTCCATCGTGCCCACGACGTGGGCCAGCGTGTCCAGCCCGACCACGTCGGCAGTGCGGTACGTAGCGCTCTTGGGGCGGCCGATCTTGGGGCCGGTCAGCGCGTCGACTTCGTCGAAGGCCAGCCCCAGGCGCGCGGTATGGTGCATGGCAGCCAGAATCGAGAACACGCCAATACGGTTGGCCACGAAGTTCGGGGTATCCAGCGCGCGGATCACACCCTTGCCCAGGGCGGACGTCAGCCAGGTTTCCAGCTGGTCCAGCACGGCCGGCTGCGTGTGCGACGTGGCAATGATTTCCACCAGGCGCATGTAGCGCGGCGGATTGAAGAAATGGATGCCGCAGAAGCGGTCGCGCAGCCCGGCGGGCAGCGCGTTGGCCAGCGCGTCGATGGACAGGCCGGACGTGTTGGAGGCGACGATGGCGCCGGGCGCGACATGCGCGGCAATACGCTCGTACAGCGCCGTCTTCCAGTCCATGCGCTCGGCGATGGCTTCGATGATGAGATCGCAGCCGGGCAGGCGGTCCAGGTCGTCATCGTAGTTGGCAGGCGTGATCAGGGCCAGGCGCGATGCGCCGGCCAGCGGCGCGGGTTCCAGTTTCTTGAGACCGGCCAGCGCTTTCTTGACGATGCCGTTGCGGTCGCCTTCGCGGGCGGCCAGGTCGAATAGCGTGACCGGCACGCCGGCATTGGCCAGGTGGGCCGCGATCTGCGCGCCCATGACGCCGGCACCCAGCACGGCGACGTGTTTGACGACAAACTTGCTCAAGGGAGTCTCCTGAAAAAGCGGGCGGACGGCACGCGGCCATCCGCCCACGGCTAGAAGCGGGACGAGAGCTGCAGGCCGAAGATGTGGCCGCTGCTGTCGTAGGTGCCCGCCACGCGGCCCTTGGTGGCCTGGCTGCCGGACGTGGTGTCGATGTCCGTCTTGCGCAGGTACAGGTAGGTGTAGCCGACGTCGATCGTGGTGGACTTGGTGGCGGCCCACTGCACGCCGGTCGAGAACCAGTAGCGGTCGTTGTCGGGCAGTGACGTGGGACGGTCGGCGGCATCGTGCACGGGCGATTGGTCGAAGGCCAGGCCAAACTTCCACTTCCAGGCGGGGGCGAACTTGTAGTTGGTGCCCACGGCAACGCGCCAGGTATCGCGGAAGTTGAGCGGCAGCACATCGTCGCGCGCGCCCGGACCCGAGTTCTTGATCTTCAACTGGGGAATGCTGCTCCAGCCCGTCCACGACACGTCGCCCAGCAGTTCCCACTTTTCGTTGAGCTGGTGCGTGGCGCTCAGGATCAGCGTGTCGGGCAGGTCGACGTTGGCCTTGGCATCGAACGACACGGACTGGCCGGTCGGTCCGATGTTGTCGATGTCGGTGTCGCCCTTGGCCGTGTGCTTGATCTTCGAGCGGTACGACAGGCCGATGCGGGTGTCTTCGGTGGGTTGCAGCATGAAGCCGACGTTCCAGCCCCACGCGTCGCCCTTCAGGTTCAGGTCCGCGTCGCCATTCGTGGCCAGCGGCAGGCCTGCGATTGGCACCACGGTCTTTTTCTTGTAGTTCGCGTCGATGTGCTGCCAGTTCAAGCCAAAGCCCATCGAGAACTTCTCGTTGACCTTGTAGGCGATGGACGGATTGACGTTGATGGTCTTGATGTCGAACTTGTTCGAGTGGTATTGGCCAACCCAGCCGTCGTCGTATTCGGTCATCAGGCCGAAGGGGGCGCCGATGCCCAGGCCGATGTACCACTGCTCGTTCAGTTGCCACGAGGCATAGATGTTGGGCACGACGCCCAGGTGGCCCGCGTCCCCGCCATTGCCGCCGGTGGGAGCCGAACCGTTCAAGCCTGATCCGGGAATGCCGGGCACGCTGGGGTTGCGGCTGTTTCCGTTGTCCGAAAACTTGAACGACGGCTTGATCAGGTTTACCCC
>CBHWAL010000090.1:0-11387 GCA_966111495.1 uncultured Achromobacter sp.
CGTCGGCATCGTGGCCGCGGTAGCCTGGGACGCCGAGCGCGACAGTCGGCTATGCGCCATTGATGCGCGGCATCTGTTCGAGATCAACCTGACGCGGCTGGCGATCCGGCGCGGTGCATGGCTGCGCGGCTACGCCTTTCATTTCGTGGAGATGTTTGTGCCGACGCTGACACGGGACGTGGTCGAGCGCGAGCTGAAGGGCGAAGGCTGACGCCGACGTCACCGGGGCGAAAAAAAAAGGAAGGCGCATTGCCTTCCTTTTTCATTTCGCGCTTGCGGTATCAGCCCTTGATGAACGCCAGCAGGTCCGCGTTGATCACGTCCGCATGCGTCGTCAGCATGCCGTGCGGGAAGCCCGGGTACACCTTCAACGTGCCGTTCTTGAGCAGCTTGACCGACAGGCGCGATGCGTCGTCGATCGGCACGATCTGGTCGTCGTCGCCATGCAGGACCAGCGTCGGTACGCTGATGGCCTTCAGGTCTTCGGTCTGGTCGGTTTCGGAGAAGGCCTTGATGCCTTCGTAGTGCGCCTTGGCGCCGCCGATCATGCCCTGGCGCCACCAGTTGTTGATCACACCCTGCGAGACCTTGGCGCCGTCGCGGTTGAAGCCGTAGAACGGGCCCGAGGCGACGTCCAGGAAGAACTGTGCGCGGTTGTCGGCCAGCGCCTTGCGGAAGCCGTCGAACACTTCGATGGGCGTGCCGCCCGGATTGGACTCGGTCTTGACCATCAGCGGCGGGACGGCGCTGACCAGCACGGCCTTGGCGACGCGGCCCTGCGGCTCGCCATGGCGGGCGACGTAGCGGGCGACTTCGCCGCCGCCCGTCGAGTGGCCGATGTGCACGGCGTTGCGCAGATCCAGATGTTGAACCACGGCGGCGGCGTCCGCGGCGTAGTGGTCCATGTCGTGGCCGTCGCTGACCTGGGTCGAGCGGCCGTGGCCGCGGCGGTCGTGTGCAATCACGCGATAGCCCTGGGCGAGGAAGAACAGCATCTGTGCATCCCAGTCATCGCTGGACAGCGGCCAGCCATGGTGGAACATGATGGGCTGGGCCGTCTTGGGGCCCCAGTCCTTGAAGAAGATTTCAACGCCGTCGGGGGTGGTGATTGTGCTCATGTCGGATTCTCCGGGGGTTAGTTGGACCGCAGGGATAGACTAGGGCCTTATGCGCCGCCGGGACATCCTACGCTGGGCTTGGCGCGTCATACAAAGGTATATGCGGGGTCTCAGCGCGGATGTGTCCAATCCGCCACCATCCACCACAACCCGCCATCACGCCGTCTGGGCGCCTTGCAGCGCGTCCGCCACGCATCGCGCCATGGCTTCGCCGTCCACCGGCTTGTCCAGGTAGGCACAGGCGCCCAGCGCCAGCAGCCGCTGCCGCGCCGCCTCGGTGGGGAAGGCCGTCATGAAGATCAGGGGAAAGCGGCGCCCGGCCGCGATCAGCTCGGCCTGCAGCTGATCGCCCGTCATGGGCGACATCTGCACATCGGTGATCATGCAGTCCGGGTCGCTGCCTCGCGGGTCGTTCAGGAATTCCGGTCCCGAACCGTAGGGCCGGACCTCGTAACCGAGCGAGCGAAGCAGGCTGCAAAGCGCGATTCTGACCCCATCGTCGTCGTCGACCACCGCGATAGTGGGAGTGTGGTTCATATAAGAAAATCCTTCGGGCCTGTCGGATCACGATGCGCATCCGATGCCCGGCAGGTTCCTTTATGAACCTTTGCGACGGCCTCGAAAATCATACGGAGGTTTGTCCCATCCACGGGTCAGGGCGCGGAAATGCCCAGCGCCTCGGCGTGGCGGACCAGGTCGGCAAGCGATCGGACCCCCATCTTGCGCATGACGTGGCCGCGGTGAATCTTGACGGTGATCTCGCTCAGGCCGATCAAACCCGCCACCTGTTTGTTCATCAGGCCTGACACCACATGCGCCATGACCTCGCGTTCACGTGGGGTCAGGGTCTCGTAGCGGGCGCGCAGGCCGTCCATGGCGGCATCGCGGGAACGGCGCTGGGTGTCGCGTTCGATGGCGGCCGAAACCGCATCCAGCATGTCCTGTTCGCGAAAAGGCTTGGACAGGAAGTCGACCGCGCCGGCCTTCATGGCGCGCACGGTCATGGGAATGTCGCCGTGGCCGGTGATGAACACGATCGGCAGGTCGATGCCTTGGCGGACGAGCTGGTCCTGGAAGTCCAGCCCGCTGATGCCCGGCAGGCGCACGTCCAGCACGATGCAGCCGGGCGCGTCGGGGATCTGGGTCTGCAGCAGTTCGGCGGGCGACGCGCACAGGGTGGTGCGCAGGCCGATCGAGCGGAACAGGCTGTCGAGCGACGCGCGCACGCTGGCCTCGTCGTCGACGACGATCACCTGCGATTGCGCGGCGGCGGGCGATGCGCCGGGGGCGGTACGGTTGTTCATGCGGAAAGATTCCCCTGCGTAGTGGCGAGCGTCAGCGTGAAGGCCGCGCCCGCGCCAGGCGTGTTGTCGACGGTAAGGCTGCCGCCATGGGCCTGCGCCGTGGTGCGGCAGATCGGCAGGCCCATGCCCATGCCTTGCGGTTTGGTGGTGAAGAAAGGGTCGAACAGGCGTTCCAGGTCGTCAGGCGCAATGCCCGGACCAGTATCGCCCACGGTGACGGCGACCAGGCCGTCGTCGTGGCGCCGGGCGCCGACTGACAACTGGCGTGCCTGCGATTGGCCGGACATGGCCTGGCTGGCGTTGACCATCAGGTTGACCAGCACCTGCTGAAGCTGGATCCGGTCGCCCATGATGAGCGGCAGGCCCGGCTCGATGTCCACCTGCAGCGCCACGCGCTCGCGCGTGAGTTCGTGCGCCACCAGGCGCGTGGCTTCGTCGATGACGGCGCCGATATCCAGCGCTGCCTGCTGCACCGGCGCCTTGCTGAGGAACGCGCGAATGCGCTTGACGATCTCGCTGGCGCGCCGGCCTTCGGAAATGATGCGCTCCATCGCCAGCTCGACCTCATGCAGATCGGGTTGGGGACGGCGCAGCCAGCGCATGCCCGCGTCGCCGCTCGTGACAACCGCCATCAGCGGCTGATTGACCTCGTGTGCGATGGACGCGGTCAGCTCGCCCAGCGTGGCGACACGCGCCGCGTGTGCCAGTTCGGTCTGCGCCAGCAGAAGTGCGTCCTGCGCCTGCCTGCGTTCGGTGATGTCCACCACGAAGACCAGCACGGAGCCGCCCAGGTCGTCGGCCGGCGGGAAGGTGATCGTGAACAGCACGGGCACGCGCGAGCCGTCCGCGTGCACGACTTCGGTCTCGCCTTCGTGGAAGGCATCGCCTTGGGCGAACGCCGTCAGGGACCGTGCAAACATGCGGTCGTCCTCGCACAGGATGTCGTCCACGGAGTAGGGCGCGCTGGGGGCGGCCGGCCGGCCCACCATGGCCAGGAACGCGGGATTCATGTCATCCACGTCGGTCAGCTTTCGCATCTGGCCGATGAATTCAGGACGCTGGGCGAGGTGGGCGGTGAGGGCGGCGCCGTCCATGAGGCCCAGGGCGGTCAACTCGGTGCGCACGGCGCGCCAGTCTTCCTGGATGACGCCGATGCGGCTGGCGTCGAACATGCGGCGGTAGCGTCTTTCGCTGCTGACCAGCGCGGTGTAGGCGGCCTTGCGGTCGGTGACGTCGCGATGCGTTTCCATTACCCCGGTGACACGGCCCTGGTGATCCCGCTGCAGCACCCAGCGGCTTTCCAGCACCAGCGTGGCGCCCGCCTGAGTCTTCTGTTCGAGCGTGCCATCCCAACTGCCGGTCGTCAGGAGCTCGGCCTCGATGGCCTCGCGCCGGTCCGGGTAACGGGTCTGCAGCAGGTCATCGGCAACGCGCCCCAGCGCCATGCTGGCGGGCCAGCCGTAGGCGTCCTCGGCGGTGCGGTTCCAGAAGTTGATCACGCCCTGGTGGTCGCGCACGAAGATCATGTCGTGCGACAGATTGAGCAGGCGCGCCTGCGCTGCGAGCCTGCGGGTAGCGCTCTGGTTCTGCAGCGCAAGCAGGGCAGTTATGCCGATGGCCGCCAGGCTGACCAGCGCGCGGGCCGTGGGCGATCCCACATGATTCAGACCATGGGAATTCAGATAGGCCGCGATGGTGAGCACGATGCCGCCGGTGCCGGCCACGATGATGTCCAGGCGCCGGAACGTGCGCGCCGCAAGCAGCACCACCACGACATACAGCACCGCCACGGCGCCGTCGAAGTCGGTGAACGTATCCACCAGCGCAATGACCAGCGCCAGCAGCAGGGCGGCCGCGCGAAACAGGAACTGCATGCGATGCGGGCCCGCGGTCTCCGGGGCGCCGGGACGCGACTGCTGCGGCGGCTGGCCAGGTGCGCGGCCGAGTGTCGACGTGAGCAAGATCCACCTCTGGGTAAGGGCGCGCGCGTCGGGCAGGAATCCGGGGGCACGCAATGAGACCCGCACATTATCAGCGATCTTTGGAAGAAGACACGCGTATTTCCTGGGTAAACCTTGGTATGACCCGAGAAAACGATGAGCCGATTTTGCTGGCGGGCCGCCGTGGCTATTCTGGTTTCCATCGGGAATCAAAGCCCGAATCGTGAAGCCAACCCGGAGAAATTCCATGAACGATCTTTCGCTTCAAACCCGCATCACCGCTCCCCTGCGCACGCCCACCGACCTGGGCGCCGAGGCCAGGGTCGACATCGCCGCCGCCCTCACGGGTTTGCTGGCCGACATGTTCGCGCTGTATCTGAAGACCAAGAATTTTCATTGGCATATGTCGGGTCCGCATTTTCGCGACTACCACCTGATGCTGGACGAGCAGGGCGACGAAATCTATGCCACGACCGACGTTATCGCCGAGCGCGCCCGCAAGGTGGGCGGCACGACGCTGCGTTCGATCGGCCACATCCAGCGCCTGCAGCGTCTCTTGGACAACGACGCCGACTACGTGACGCCTGAAGACATGCTGGCCGAACTGGCCGACGACAACCGCCGCCTGACGGGCTTCCTGCGCGCCACTCACGCAGTGTGCGAGGAACACAACGACGTCGCCTCGACCAGCCTGATCGAAAACTGGATCGACGAGGCCGAGCGCCGCACCTGGTTCCTGTACGAATCGACCCGCGCCGCACGCTGAGCCGAGCCCGGTCAATCGCTGTCCTGACCCTAGCGCCGCGCGCGGCGCTTCCAGGAGACATTTCATGTCATACGACTATCCCGCGGCCGTCCTGCCTGCCGGCACGACCGCACCGTCCTTCGCCTTACCCGCCACGCCGGATCAGACGGTCGCGCTGGAAGAATTGCGCGGCCGGCCGCTGATCCTGGCGTTCTATCCCGCGGACTGGAGTCCCGTCTGTGGTGACCAGATGGCGCTGTACAACCAGATCCTTCCTGAGTTCCACAAAGCCGGCGCGCAGTTGGTCGGCATTTCGGTGGACGGTGTCTGGTGCCACGCCGCGTTCGCCGCGGACCGCAAGCTGCATTTCCCCCTGCTGGCTGACTTCGAGCCCAAGGGCGAGGTCGCCCGGCGCTATGGCGTGTACCGCGAAGCGGAGGGCATCGCCGATCGTGCGCTGTTCGTCATCGACGCCGACGGCGTCATCCAGTGGAGCTATGTGTCGCCGCTGGGCATCAACCCGGGCGCCGACGGCATCCTGGACGCGCTGGACAAGCTGGCCCCCGCCTTGCAAGGAGTGCAATCATGAGCCGCCTTTTCATTCCCGTGAATGCCCAGGACCATGCCGAAGGGCCGGACACCGCGCCCGTGACGCTGGTGGAGTATGGCGATTACGAGTGCCCGTATTGCGGCGAAGCCTATCCCGTGCTGAAGGCGGTGCAGCGGGCGCTGGGCGACCGGCTGCGCTTCGTGTTCCGCAATTTCCCCATTTCGGAACTGCATCCGGATGCGGTCGCAGCGGCGGAATTTGCCGAGGCCGCGGCGCAGGCCGGCAAGTTCTGGCAGGCGCACGACATGCTCTATGAGCGCCAGAACGCGCTGAAAGAAAGTGATCTGTTCGCCTATGGCGAGGAGATCGGCCTGTCGCCGCAAGTGCTGCACCGCGCGTTCGGCGGGGCGTTCGATTCCAAGATCGAAGTGGACTTCAGCGGCGGCGTGCGCAGCGGCGTGAACGGCACCCCCTCGCTTTTCATCAACGGCGTGCGGTATGACGGCCCGCGGGACGCGGACAGCCTGATCCATGCGCTGACGCAAGCGGCGCGCGGCGCGGCGGTGCATGCGTGAACGAGTAGCGGCCGGCATCGTCCGGCCGCCGCGTGTCACGCCGGGGGCTTAAGTCTGGCGTTTTGCTGCCGTTACATTTCTCATAGGAAACCCGGCCGGGGGGCAGGCTTGCCCGCGGCCTCCAAGAGGAAGAGACGCCATGACATCCGTTGCCTCCATCGGCCCCGTGACCACGATCGGTCAGGCGCCGCCCGCCACCGGCGTGACCCGCGCCGGCGACAAGGCCGACAATGCGGCCGTGCCCGCATCCACGACGGTCACGCTCGGCCAGGGAACGTCCCCCGCGCTGACCTACACGTCGCAGCCCGCGGCTGCGGGCGTGGTCTGGGAGCGCCCGGCGGCGGACAAGGTGTCCTCCGTCATCGCCGAAACCCTTTCCGCCCGCACGCTTGCCGGGCGTCTGGAAGGCGTGGCCTCCGCGCTGCTGGACCGGTTCCAGACCGACGGCAGCAATTATTCGCAGTCTGCAAGGATGTCGCCGGGCACTGGCGAGATCGGCGCCCTGGGCACCGTGCAGGCCGGTTCGGCCGCGCAGACCGAGGATGCCTACACGCTGCGCATCACGACGGCCAGCGGTGTGAAGGTCCAGGTCAGCCTGACCAACACGGCAGATGGCATTGGGGTGCAGATCGACGTGGCCGAGGGCGAGCTGTCCGAGACCGAGCGCAAGGCCATCGCCGGTCTGTCCAAGGCGTTCCAGGACGCGGTGGATGGCCTGGCGTCGGTGCCGCCGCGCATGGCGTGGTCCAGCCTGGCCAAGTTTGATTCCGCGGTGCTGTCGTCGGTGTCGCTGCAAGCCACGACCACGACGGATGGCGTCGTCTCGCAATCCATTGATTTTTCCGCGGACAGCAAGCAGCGGTCGCTCACCATCAAGAACGCCGACGGCGTGGTGAAGGTTGACGTCGACGTGAGCAAGGCCGCGCTCTTCGGCAACGCGCAGCAGCGCGCCGCAGCCGTCAGCGATTATCTGCAGCAGTTCGATGCCGCGCGCAGCCGGGGCCGGGGCGACGAGGCCTTGATGTCTGTGTTCAAGGACGCATTCGCTGAACTGCACCAAAGCTATGAAGCGGGCGCCGCCCCTTCCAGCCAGTCGCCGCGCATCGTGGCGGCCGGCTACACGTACCGCAGCCTGCTGTCGGGCGTGGCCGACTTCTCGGCCTCGATCTCGCAGACGATGAACGCGAGCAATCCGTACAAGACCAGCGAAGTCGACCAGTTCACCTATCAGGTCTCGCAAAACAGCAGCACGAGTGGCCGGCCCTTGTTCGACCTGGCTGTCAAGCAGGAACAGCGCGCCAATCTGACCGCCAGCTTCCATACCGCATTCACGCCGCAGCAGAAGCTGGACCTGACCAACGACAAGGACTCGCAGAACTACAAGTTCTTCCAGATCAAGGATGAGGTCACCAGCCAGACCGGCATCCGGTACGAGCTGGGCGGGCTGGCCGAAGCGACTTTCACGCATACCCGCAATCTGTCGACGCGGGTGCAGGCGTACGTGAAGGGCGAGCTGATCGAAGACACCTTGACCCCCGTGATCGAAACCCGCACGCGCGACCTGCTGTCGCTGGTGCGTGCCGCGGCGCTGGAGCCTACGGAGAGCGAACGCCTGCAGCGCCGCGATCCGGCGGCGGCCGATGCGATGCTGCTGAGCAAGCATCTGGCGCTGTCGCGCGCGGTGGCGCGGGAACGGCAGGACTGAGCGGTGAATCGGGCATGGCTGCGGGTCGCAAGATCACCCGCAGCCGTGCCGGTGCTTACTTGAACAGCGCGGCGTTCTCTTCCAGCACCGCGTCGGCGCATTGCGCATCCAGGTTGCCGCCCGGTGCGCCGGCCACGCCGATCGCGCCGATCACACTGTTGCCGGCCTTGACCGGCACGCCGCCGCCCAGCAGCAGGAAACCCGGGATGTCGGTCAGGTTGGCCGCGCCGGGATTCTTCTGCGCGTTTTCCATCATGGTCAGCGTGGGCGTCTTGGCCGAGACCGCCGTGAAGGCCTTGGCACGGCTGGCTTCAATGGTGTGCGGGCCGGCATTGTCGGCGCGCGCGAACGCCTTGAGCAGGCCGGCGCGGTCCACGACCGAGGCGCTGACGTTGTAGCCCTTGGCCTGGCAGGCGGCGACGGTGGCGGTCGCGAGCTTCTGCGCATCGGCCATCGACAGGTTGTTCTCGCTCAACACGGCAGCGTTGGCGGCGCCGGCGACAGCCAGCGTGGAGAGCAGGGCGGCAAGCGACAGTTTCTTCATGGTCTGCATCCTTTTCGGGGGTGTTGCGGTAGGAGCAGACAGTGTGGCCAAAAGGCTGCGGGCGCGGTATACGCCCGACTACGCGCGCGCCTCCGTAGCGTTACGGAGGCGACGATTCAGTCGAGCAGCGTTGCGTACTGGCGGATCAGTTGCGCCAGCGACTCGGCTTCCAGCTTTGCGAACACGTTGGCGCGGTAGGTCTCGACCGTGCGCGGCGACAGGTCGAACTCGCGCGCGATCTCCTTATTGCTCATGCCGCGCACGATGCGCTCCAGCACCTCGTGCTCGCGTCCCGACAGGCGCGCCAAGCGGTCCGCCGCCGCCTGCGTGACGGCAAGGCGTTCGCGGCTGGCGATGTGCGTGCGCACGGCCGCCTGGACCGCGTCGAGAAAGACGTCGTCGTCGACCGGCTTTTGCAGGAATTCCATGGCGCCGCCTTTGAAGGCGCGGCGGCACAGGTCCACGTTGGCGTGGCCGGTCAGCATGACGACGGGCAGGTCGGACCGTTCGGCAAGCTGGGCCAGCACGTCCAACCCGCTGATGCCCGGCATGCGAATGTCCAGCACTACGCAACCGATCACCGGCTGCGCCAGCGCGGCAAGAAACGCCATCGGGTCGGCGTAGCCCGCGCTGCGCAGGCCGACGCTGCGCAGCAGCAGCCCAAGTCCGTCGCGGACCGCGTCGTCGTCGTCCACCAGGTAGACCAGCGGGGAATGATCGTTGGGATTCATGCGGCGGCTCCGGCCTGCGGCAGGCTGACGGTAAAGCACGCGCCCGCGGGGCTGAGGTTGCGCGCAGCGATGCGGCCGTCCATCGAACCGGCCAGCGTATCGCACAACGCAAGGCCCAGGCCCATGCCTTGATCGCGGGTGGTGAAGAATGGCGCGAACAGGCGCGGCATCGCGTCCGCGGCAATGCCCGGGCCGGTATCGCTGACGCTGAACTGGTAGCTGCCGTCGGCCGCGCGGCCTTCAAGCGCAATCTGGCGCGTGCCCGAAGCGCCGTCCAGCGCGTCAGCCGCGTTCTGCACGAGGTTATGCAGGATCTGTTCGAGGGCCACACGATCGCCCAGGGGCCGCGCGCCGGGGCTGGCGTTGGTCCAGGTCAGGCGGATGCCCTGTCTGGCAAGCTCGGGCTCGCGCAAAAAGCGCAGCGACGCCACCAGCGCGTCGGGGTCGATGGCTTCGCGCCGCGCGGGCGAGCTGGGCTGCACCAGCGCCCGCATGCGGCTGATGATGTCGGCCGCGCGCTTGGCTTGCTCGGCGCTGGCAAGCAGCGCGTGGCGCACGACCGGACGCTCGTCCTCGTCATCCAGCAGGCGTGCGGCGGCGCGGGTTTGCGCCAGGATGGCGGTCAGCGGCTGGTTGAGTTCGTGGGCGATGCCGGCGGCCATCTCGCCCAGGGTGCTCAGGCGCGCCATGGCCGCCAGACGCACCTGTTCCTGCTGGCGGCGCGCTTCCGCGCGCGAGCGTTGCCAGGCGGCGGCGCCGGCCACCAGCAGGCCGCTGGCGGCTGTCCAGGCCAGCCAGGCGGTCCATGGCCAGAATCCGGGGGTGAGCGTGCGGGTGCTGCGCATCTGAAACGGCTGGCTGGCCGCGCCCAGCGGCTTTTGCAACGCCAGCGTCCAGCCGGGCAGCGCGTCGTGGGGCTGCTTGTCGAGCAAAGGCAGCGGATTGCGGTCCACCGTCAGGGTCAGGTTGCCCAAACCCGGCGGAAAGTCGGCGGCTGGCACGAGCTGGCGCGCGTCGATCAGCAGGCTCCAACCGGAAGGCGACACCAGCCAGTAGCGCGCGTCGTCCACGGCGATGGTCACGGGGCGATCCAGTTGCCGCGCGCGCGCCACTGCTTGGGACAGGCCGGCGGGTTCGGGCACGCTGCCCGCCCAGACGCCGCCCGGCAGATGGCCCAGGCCCAGCAACTGCGGCATCGCGGGCTGCAGGCTGGGAAAGAGGCGTTCCGGGGCGGGGGGGTGTGACAACGCGGCCAGCGTGGCCAGGACGGCTTCATGCTGCACCGTCTTCTGGCTCAGCATGCGCTGGGCGATGCTGGTGCTCTGGAAGAAGCGCTCGTACTGGTCCACGTATTCTTGCCGCGCGATCCAGATTGCGCCCAGAAAGAACAGGACCAGCCAGCAGATGAAAGCGCGCGTGCGCGAGAGGGGATTCACGCCGGCAATTATGCCTTGCGGGAAACGCGCGCCGGAATCCGTAAGGCTACGGAGGGTCAGGCGGCCAGCTTGTGGGGGCCGGCGCCGCCCGCGGGCTGCGCATTCGCGGAAACTGCCATCTGATACAACGCGGCCACCAGGTCCGACTGCGTCACCAGACCTTGCAGATGGCGCGCCTCGTCCAGCACCGGCACGCAATGCAGGCTGTCCGACATCGGACGCGCCAGCTCGATCACGGGCAACCCGGGCGTGGCAAACGGCACTTCGCTGCGCATGCAATCGGCCACCAGCAGGTCCGGCGCGGACTCGGCATCCGTGGCGACCGGCTTCAGGCGGCTCTTCCTCGCCAGCACATCGCCCTGCGCGATCATGCCAGCGTAGCGGCCCGCCGAATCCAGCACGGGCAAGGCCTGGACACGGTGCTTGTCGAACAGGCGGACCGCATAGTCCAGCGGATCCTTTTCCATCACCGTCACCACGTCGCGCGACATGATGTCGGCGCAACTGACGTCGCCAAAGCGGCGCACGCTAGCGCGCAGCTCGGCAGCCAGCACGATCTCTTCCAGGTCTTCCTTGCTGATGTCCAGCAGCTCACCGCGCTGGGTCAGCGCCTCGTCCAGATCGCTGCGCGAAAAGCCCAGGCGCATGCTGGGAATTGGATCGCGTGTATTGTGGCCGGCGGCCGGTTCCGCGTGGCGGCGGGGGTAGTTGCGTTTCAGCGCACCGTTAAAGACCACGG
>CBHWAL010000091.1:0-11328 GCA_966111495.1 uncultured Achromobacter sp.
GCACTTCGCCTTCGATCGAGTCGCCGGTGTGCAGGTTGAAGCGGCGGATCTGCGACGGCGAGATATAGATGTCGTCCGTGCTGGCCAGGTACGAGGTTTCGGGCGAGCGCAGGAAACCAAAGCCATCGGGCAGGACTTCAAGAACGCCGTCGCCGAAGATCTGCTCGCCCTGCTTGGCGCGCCGCTTCATGATGGCGAACATCAGTTCCTGCTTGCGCAGGCGGTTGGCGTTCTCGATTTCCAGGCCAGCGGCCATTTCGAGCAGCTGCGAGACGTGCAGCGCCTTCAGTTCGTTGAGGTGCATCGCGGTGAGTGTTGGGGGAAAAGTAAAGGAGGGCTCTGGCGGCGCGCCACGGACGGGCTCGCGCGGTACTGAATGAGCGCCGCCTATGCGGCGGCGCCTTCGTTTACAGCACGCGATTTACAACGCGCCGTCCAGGAATGCGGTGAGTTGCGACTTCGACAGCGCGCCAACTTTGGTGGCGGCAGCTTGGCCGTCTTTAAAGAGCATAAGGGTCGGAATGCCGCGGATGCCGTACTTGGTGGCGGTGCCTTGATTTTCGTCCACGTTCAGCTTGGCGATCGTCAAGCGGCCAGCGTATTCGGTCGCGACTTCTTCCAAAATGGGGGCGATCATCTTGCAGGGGCCACACCAGGCAGCCCAGTAGTCCACCAGCACCGGCTGGCCGGATTTCAACACATCGGCATCGAAGCTGGCGTCACTGACGTTCTTGATTTGGTCGCTCATGATGGTGATTCTCGGTTCGGCAGCAAAAGGCGCGTTAAAACGCGCCTTGCCGTTGTTCTTGTTTGTGGAATGGACTCAAGCATACCACTGTCAATAACAACAGGCATACCACTGTTAATAACAACAGGGTTTGCAGGATTTTGTGTAGGATGTTGCGGCGCAGCTGTCGCGATCCGGATGGTCAACGTCCGGATCGGCGGTTGTGACTGTCATCATCCTACCGAAATCGGACCTGGTCAGGTCGTGCGCATCCCACCCGGAGCCGCGCAGAATCTAGGCTTAACCGTAAAATGTCGGTTTTTTTCCACAGATGTTGGGGATAACTTGGCCACTCCACGTTACAACGAGGCGTCCATCCGCGTCCTGAAGGGGCTGGAACCCGTGCGGCAGCGCCCGGGCATGTACACCCGCACCGAAAACCCCCTGCACGTCGTGCAGGAGGTCATAGATAACGCCGCAGACGAGGCCCTCGCCGGTCACGGCAAACAGATCCAGGTCACGCTGCATGCCGATGGCAGCGTCTCCGTCGAGGACGACGGCCGCGGCATTCCCGTCGGCCTGCACCCCGAAGAAAACGCGCCCGTCGTCGAACTCGTGTTCACGCGCCTGCACGCGGGCGGCAAGTTCGACAAGGCGGGCGGCGGCGCTTACGCCTTTTCGGGCGGCCTGCACGGTGTCGGCGTGTCCGTCACCAATGCGCTCGCCACTCGCCTGGAAGTCATCGTCTGGCGCGACAACGCCGTCAGCCGGCTGGTGTTCAAGGGCGGCGATGTCGCCGAGCCCCTTGCGCCTTACGACCAGGGCGGCCGCAAGAAGTCCGGCACCCGCGTGCGCGTCTGGCCCGACGCCAAATACTTCGACAGCCCCAACATCCCGCTGGGCGAGCTGACGCATCTGCTGCGCAGCAAGGCCGTGCTGCTGCCGGGCGTGAAGGTCACGCTCGTCAACGAGAAAACCGGCGACACCAAGACCTGGCAGTATCAGGACGGCCTGCGCGGCTACCTGGCCGAGGCCCTGGTTGGCGCCGAATTGATGGTGCCGTTCTTCGAAGGCGCGCAGTACGCCGGCGCAGACCACGAAAACTTCGCCGAAGGCGAGGGCGCCCAATGGGTGGTGGCCTGGACCGACGACGGCAACGCGGTGCGCGAGTCCTACGTCAACCTGATTCCCACGCCGGCCGGCGGCACGCATGAATCCGGCCTGCGCGAAGGTCTCTTCGGCGCGGTCAAGGGCTTTGCCGAGCTTCACAGCCTGCTGCCCAAGGGCGTCAAGCTGCTGCCCGAGGACGTGTTCGCCCGCGCCAGCTTCGTGCTGTCGGCCAAGGTGCTCGATCCGCAATTCCAGGGCCAGATCAAGGAACGCCTGAACAGCCGCGACGCCGTGCGGCTGGTCGGCGGGTTCTCCAAGAGCGCGCTCGACCTCTGGCTGCACAGCAACGTCGAATACGGCAAGAAGCTCGCGGAACTGGCCATCCGGCAGGCGCAGGCGCGCCAGCGGTCGGCCCAGAAGGTTGAAAAGCGCAAAAGCTCCGGCGTGGCGGTGCTGCCCGGCAAGCTGACTGACTGCGAGTCCAGCGACGCCACGCGCACCGAAGTGTTCCTGGTCGAGGGCGACTCGGCCGGCGGCTCGGCCAAGATGGGCCGCGACAAGGAATTCCAGGCCATCCTGCCGCTGCGCGGCAAGGTGCTCAATTCCTGGGAGGTCGACCGCGACCGGCTCTTTGCCAACAACGAGATCCACGACATTTCCGTGGCCATCGGCGTCGACCCCCACGGCCCCAACGACTCGCCCGACCTGTCCGGCCTGCGTTACGGGCGCATCTGCATCCTGTCGGACGCGGACGTCGACGGCTCGCACATCCAGGTGCTGCTCTTGACGCTGTTCTACCGGCACTTCCCCAAGCTTGTCGAGGCCGGCAATGTCTACGTCGCCAAGCCGCCGCTGTTTCGCCTGGATGTGCCCGCCCAGGGCAAGCGTCCCGCTCGCAAGATCTATTGTCTTGATGATGGGGAGCTCGAAGCTGCGCAGGACAAGTTGCGCAAGGAAGGCGTGCGCGAAGGCGCGTGGGCCGTCAGCCGCTTCAAGGGCCTGGGCGAAATGAATCCCGAGCAACTGTGGGAAACCACCATGAATCCGGACACGCGCCGCCTGCTGCCGGTGGGTTACGGCGACCAGACGCCCGACGACACCACCCGCATGTTCGACATGCTGATGGGCAAGGGCGAGTCCTCGCAACGCCGCGCGTGGATCGAGGAAAAGGGCAACCTGGCGGAGCTCGACATCTGATGACGCTGTCCGCGCCCGGGCAAGCCCGCATGGTCGTCAACCTGACCGCCGACGACTACGCGGATTTTGCCGCCTACGTATACAAGCGGCCGGAACTGCGCCGCCGCCGTTACCGGTCTCATTTGCGCTTCGGCGTCCTGATGATCGTGGCGCTGCTTGCGTATCTGATCTGGCAGACCTGGGATGGCAAGGGCCCCAATTGGGGCGCGATCCTGCCTGTGTATTTCCAGGGGCTCGCGGTCGGGCTGGGCATCCTTGCGCTGCTGGCCCTGGCCTACGAATACGTGCTGCCCGGACTCGTGCGGATGAACACGCGCCGCATGCTGGCCAAGCAGCCCGACACCCTGTACCTGGGGCAGCACGAACTGGACTTCGGACCCGACGGCGTCACCGACAGCACCGCCTCTGCCTCCGGGCACATGGCGTGGACCGACGTGCGGCGGGTCGAGGAAACTCCTGAACATCTCTACGTCATCCTCGGCACCCTGCAGGGGGTGATCATCCCCAAGCGCGGGCAGGACCCCGCCACGCTGCAGGCCGTGCGCGCCCAGATGCGCGCGCATGTCGCCGACACGCAGCTCCTGGCCCCGTCCGCCTGAGGCGCATTGACGCCGTTTCGATGAATTTGTCTACCTGAAACCATCATGACCGACAGCAATCAACCCGGCCTGTTTGACTCCAACCCGCCCGGCGGCGACGGCGACGGTGCCGCCCCCGCCCCCAGGCGGGTGGGGCGCTTTGCGGCGCTGGCTGATGGGGTCGTTGGGGTTTGGGGGGGGCGCGCCCGCCCACTGCCCGACGTGGGCGATGGCCAGAAGCCGGTGCAGCGCCGCATCCTCTTTGCCATGCAGGCGATGGGGCTGGGCTCTGGCGCCAAGCCCGTCAAATCCGCGCGCGTCGTTGGCGACGTGCTGGGTAAATACCATCCGCACGGCGACCAGGCGGCGTACGACGCCATGGTGCGCATGGCGCAGAATTTCTCGCTGCGCTATCCGCTGATCGACGGCCAGGGCAACTTCGGTTCGCGCGACGGCGACAACGCCGCCGCCATGCGTTACACGGAAGCGCGCCTTACGCCCATCGCCAAGCTGCTGCTCGACGAGCTGGACGAGGGCACCGTCGATTTCGTGCCCAACTACGACGGCAGCCAGCAAGAGCCGCAGATGCTGCCGGCGCGGCTGCCCGTGATGCTGCTGAAC
Source organism: uncultured Achromobacter sp. (assembly GCA_966111495.1). Classification (GTDB taxonomy): domain Bacteria; phylum Pseudomonadota; class Gammaproteobacteria; order Burkholderiales; family Burkholderiaceae_B; genus Achromobacter. Next base: position 4,234 of record CBHWAL010000091.1, read on the forward strand.
GGCGCCTCGGGCATTGCCGTCGGCATGGCCACCGAGATCCCGCCGCACAACCTGCGTGAAGTCGCCCAGGCTTGCGTGGCGCTCATCAAGCAGCCGCAGTTGCCGGACGAAGAACTGTACGCAATGATCCCGGGCCCGGACTTCGCGGGCGGCGGCCAGATCATCACCCCGGCGGCCGATATCGCGCAGATTTACGGCGTGGGCCGCGGTTCGCTCAAGGTGCGCGCGCGCTGGCAGTTTGAAGAAATGGCGCGTGGCCAGTGGCAATTGGTCGTCAACGAGCTGCCCCCCGGCACGTCCGGCCAGAAGGTGCTCGAAGAGATCGAGGAAATCACCAATCCCAAGGTGAGGACGGGCAAGAAGAGCCTGACGCCGGAGCAGACGCAGGCCAAGGCCGTGATGCTGAACCTGCTGGACGCCGTGCGCGACGAATCCGGCAAGGACGCCGCGGTGCGCCTGGTCTTCGAACCCAAGACCTCGCGGGTGGACCGCGACGAGTTCGTCAACACGCTGCTGGCGCAGACCAGCATGGAAGGCAGCTCCAGCGTCAACCTCGTGTGCATCGGCACCGACGGCCGCCCGCGCCAGAAGGGCCTGCGCGACGTCCTGGTCGAATGGCTGGCGTTCCGCACCAACACCGTGGTGCGCCGCACGCGCTTCCGCCTGGACAAGGTCATTGACCGCATCCATGTGCTGGAAGGCCGCATGGTCGTCTACCTGAACGTGGACGAGGTCATCCAGACGATCCGCGAATCCGACGAGCCCCGCGCCGCGCTGATGGAACGCTTCAAGCTGTCCGAGCGCCAGGCCGAGGACATCCTCGAAATGCGCCTGCGTCAGCTGGCGCGCCTGGAAGGCTTCAAGATCGAACAGGAACTGGCCGACAAGCGCAAGGATCAGGTCTCGCTGCAAGAACTGCTGGACAATCCCACGACGCTCAAGCGCCTGCTGATCAAGGAAATCGAAGCCGACGCCAAGCAGTTTGGCGACGATCGCCGCACCCTGATCGAGACGGCCGAGCGCGCCGTCCTCGAAACCAAGGTGCTGGACGAACCGGTCACCGTGGTCGTCTCGCAGAAGGGCTGGCTGCGCGCCCGCCAGGGCCACGGCCATGACGCTTCGCAATTCGGCTTCAAGCAGGGCGACGACATGTACGGCGCCTTCGAGTGCCGCACCACCGATACGCTGATCGCGGTCGGCGACAACGGCCGGGTCTACTCGGTGCCGGTGTCCGGTCTGCCGTCGGCTCGCGGCGACGGCCAACCGGTCACCACGATGATCGACCTGGAATCCGGCACGCGCATTGTCCATACGATCGCCGCGTCCGCCGACAGCCGCTGGCTGCTGGCAACGCGCGGGGGCTATGGGTTTGCGGCCAAGCTCTCGGACATGGTCAGCCGTCAGCGCGCGGGCAAGCAATTCATCACGCTTGAAACGGGCGACGAACTGCTGCGCCCGGTGCCGCTGTTTGCGGGAGCCCAGCAACTGGCGCTGCTGTCGCAAAAGGGCAAGTTCCTGGTCTTCGGCCTGGACGAGGTCAAGTCGCTGTCGGGCGGCGGACGCGGCACCATCCTGATGGGACTGGACGGCGCGGACAAGCTCGACCAGACCGTGCCGATCGGCCCCCGCGGGCTGCGCGCCACGGGCATCTACCGCAACAAGATGACCGAGGACATCCTCGCGGGTGCGGACCTGGCGGTCTATGTCGGCAAGCGGGCCCGCAAGGGGCGTGCGCTGGACGTGCGGCCCAAGCAGCCGCTGCTGTCTCCGGTGCTGGCTTGACGCCTGCGCGCCGCCTGACGCGCAAGGCGCCCGGCGGCGCGCACCATTTGCGCCGCCGGAGCGTCATCCGCAGGCACGCATGAGCGCCGATCTCGCCGCCCGGCCGCGCCTTGCGCACGTCGATGCTCTGCGCGGGTTTGCGCTCTTCGGCATCCTGGTCGTCAACATCAATGTGTTCGCCTTTCCGTACTACGGCGGGGGCGTGCCGGACCCGGTCTATTCCAGCCCCTTGGATGTGACGGTCCGCTGGCTGATCGCCTGGCTGTTCGAGACCAAGTTCTACCTGCTGTTTTCCTTCCTGTTCGGCTACAGCTTCACGCTGCAGATGACGGCGGCCGAACGCGCCGACGCGGCCTTCGCGCCGCGCTTTTTGCGCCGGCTGGCCGGGCTGGCGGCCCTGGGCATGGCGCACGCGCTGCTGTTGTGCCGGCGCATGAACCCGGGCAGGGCGTTGCGCGTTGCCCTGTGGCTGATCGCACTGGCATCGGCGGTGTGGGCGATCCTGGGCGCACTGAGCTTCCTGGATCCCGTGCCGGCCGGCTACGAGCTGCAGTACAAGGCCGAGGCGCTGGCCTCCATCGAGGCGTACCGCGGCACCGTCGGCACCACGATCGCGCAGCACATCAAGGAACTCACGGAAGCCATCTGGTTCACCGTTCTGTTCGTGCAAGGGCCATTCGTCTTTGCCATGTTCCTGGCCGGATACGCGTTGGGCCGGCGCAATGCGCTGGCCGACCCGTGGCGCTCGCGCCGTGCGCTCGGACTGTTGTGCGCGCTGTGCGTCCTGCCCGGACTGGCCGGCGCCGCGGCGTATGCGACCAGCGCATTGCCGCAGGCGCGCGTGATCTGGGAATTGCCGGGACTGGCCGTGGGCCTCTTCACCGCGCCGCTCTTGAGCCTGTCGTACGGGGCCGCATTCCTGCTGGCGCTGCGCACCGGCCCGGGCGAGCGTCTTGGCGCCTGGCTGGCGCCCGCCGGGCGGATGGCGCTGAGCAATTACCTGATGCAGTCGGTGGTCTGCGCATTTCTCTTCACGGCGTGGGGCTTGCGCCTGTACGCCGCCGTGCCGCCCCTGGCCGCATTTCTGATTGCGGTGGCTATCTTTGCCGCCCAACTGCCGTTGTCTGCCTGGTGGCTGCGGCACCACGCCTACGGCCCCGTGGAATGGTTCCTGCGCGCGCTCACCATCGGCGCGCGGCCGCCCTGGCAGCGGGCAGGCGCTGGCTGATCAGGCGGCGCGAGGCGGATCGCCGCCCGGCCGCCGTTGCGATGGACGCCTAACCCCGCGTCTGCGCGATCGCGGCGTCGATGGCGCCGGCCAACCGTTCCGTCAGTTGATCCAGTTCGTCGTCGGAGATGATGAAGGGCGGCGCAAGCAGCACGTGGTCGCCCTGTCGTCCATCGAGGGTGCCGCCCATCGGATACACCATCAAGCCCCGCGCCATCGCCTCGCGCTTGATCCGCGCATGCAGCGTCAGCTCGGGGTCGAAGGGCTGTTTGGTGGCGCGGTCCTGAACCAGCTCCACGCCCATGAACAGGCCCCGGCCGCGGATGTCGCCCACGTGCGGATGCTCGCCCAGCGCCGCTTGCAGCCGCTGCGCCAGGCCCGCGCCCTGGACCTGCACGCGCTCCAGCAGACCGTCGCGCCGGATCACGTCCTGCACCGCCAGCGAGGCCGCGCACGCCAGCGCGTGGCCAAGATACGTGTGGCCGTGCTGGAAAAAGCCGCTTCCCTGCTGCATGGCCTGCACGATGTGCTGCTGCGCCATGACTGCCCCGATGGGCTGATAGCCGCCGCCCAGTCCCTTGGCGATGGTGATGAGGTCCGGCGTCACGCCTTCCTGTTCGACGGCGTATAGCGAGCCGGTCCGGCCCATGCCGCACATGACTTCGTCGGCGATGAACAGCACGCCGTGGCGGTCGCAGACCTCGCGGATGCGGCGGAAATAGCCCGGCACGGCCGTCACCGCACCGGACGTTGCGCCCACCACCGGCTCGGCCACGAATGCCATCACGGAGTCCGGGCCGAGGCGCTGGATGGCCGCCTCCAGTTCCTGCGCAAGCCGCTCGCCGTATTGTTCCGCGGTTTCGCCGCCGCGCTGGTCGCGGTAGGCATAGCAGGGCGAGACGTGCTCGACCTCGATCAGCAGCGGCGCGAACTGCGCGCGCCGCCAGGCGTTGCCGCCAACCGCCAGCGCGCCCAGCGTGTTGCCGTGATAGCTCTGCCGCCGCGCGATGATGTGGCGGCGCTGCGGTTGGCCGATTTCGACGAAGTACTGGCGCGCCATCTTCAGCGCCGCTTCCACCGCTTCGGAGCCGCCCGATACGAAGTAGGCATGCGAGGTGCCGGCGGGGGCGTCCGCCACCAGGCGGGCCGCCAGCTTTTCAGCGACCTCGGTGGTGAAAAAGCTGGTGTGGGCGTAGGCCAGCGCGTCGATCTGCGCGTGCAGCGCCGCCTGGACGTCCGGGTGGTTGTGACCCAGGCAGGACACCGCCGCGCCGCCTGAGCCGTCCAGATACGCGCGGCCGGCGCTGTCATGGATCCAGACGCCCTGGCCGCGCACGGCGACGGGGGGCGTATGGCGTAGGGAGCGATGCAGGATGTGGGTTTGGCTCATGCTGCGGTTTCCTGGGTCAGGTTGAAGGGGGCTTCGGCTTGCAGACCTTAGCCTTGGTGGCGCGCGGGGGCGCCGGTCCAGTAGACGTTGCTGGCGCGCAGGCGCTGCTCTACCTCGGTCAGCCGGTCCAGCACCGCTTCGCCGCCGCGTGCCGTCAGCCGGGCAATCAGGTGTTCGGCCAGCCCGAGCAGTCCGGCGGTCGTGTGGAAGAACGAGCCCGGCCCCTGGCGCGCCGGTCTGGCTTGCACGCCCTCGCGGTCAGGCGGGAAAAAGCGCAGGGTGTGGCGGGCGTCCACGGCAAGCGGCGAGAGCGGGTCGTCAGTCAGCGCCACCACGGCCACGCCGCGCTGCGCGGCCTGGCGCGCTAGCTCGACGGTGGCGGCGGGGTAGGGCGCCTGCGAGATGACGATCAGCGCGTCGCCCGCGCCAAGGTTGTCGATCTGTTCGGCCGGGGCGCCGCCCAGCCCGTCAATCAGGACACTGTTGCGCCGCACGAGTTGATAGGCATAGCGCATCTGGAACGCGATGCCGAAGGCCGAGCGCGTGCCCAGGAAACCGACCTGATGCGCGTTCAAAAGGGTTTGCACCGCGGCGTCGAACGCCGCAGGCGGGTTCAGCTCGCAGACCGAGGACATGGCCTGGACCTGATATCCGGTCAACGCATCGTGGCCAGGTTCGGCAGACGCGCCCGCCGCGGCTTGCAGCGCCGCGGCACGGTCGCGCAGGCCCGGCTCGCCCTGTGCGGTCAGCGCCTGCTGGAACGGCTGGCGGAAATCCTCGTAGCTGCCATAGCCCACCGCGCGGGCCAGCCGCAACATCGTGGCGGGCGCCACGCCCAGCGTCTGCGCCTGACGGCGCATCGACCACAGTCCCACCTGCGCGGGATTGGCCACGACCCAGCGCGCCGCCCGCTGCAATTCGGGCGGCAGTTGCTCCAGTTTTTCCTGGAGGGTGGCGAGTAAAGAGGACGGCAAGGACATACAGACAGGACCGGGCAAAAGCGTAAAAAACACATGATAAATAAAACATCATGAACAAAACATATGTTTTTTATCAGGGCTTGCCCGCAGGGGTAGGCGGCTCACAGCCCCCTGCCCAGCGGAGTCAGCGTGCTGATAAGTCCATTCATAGTGCAGTCATCCTCGCCAAATCCGCGTTCATTTATTTACATCGTGCCGGGCTTTTTGTTTGACTCGAATAAATCGGGCGCATATGATTCGTGTAGAAATGATTTTGCCCGAACCATCCGTATCCATGACTGACGCCGCGAAAACCGAACTTACTCAGCAGTACGACCTGCGCATTTTGCGAGCCCTGCGCCGCATCACGCGCTCGATCGCGCTGCATTCGCGACAGTTGTCCGCGGTCAGCCACATCACTGCGCCGCAGTTGATGTGCCTGCGCACCGTGATCGCCAACGGTCCCATGACCGCCACGGCGATCAGCCGCGAGATGCATGTCAGTCCCAGCACGGTGGTCGGCATCCTGGACCGCCTTGAAGACAAGGCGCTGATCCGCCGCGAGCGGGGCCGTGAAGACCGCCGCATCGTGTTCGTCACCGCCACCGAGGCGGGACATGAATTGGCGCAAGGCGCGCCGTCGCCGCTGCAAAAGCATCTGGCCGACGCGCTCAATGCCTTGCCGGAATTGGAACAGGCCACCATCACCCTGTCCCTGGAGCGCATTGTGACGCTCATGGAACAGGACGGTCAGGCCGCAGTCGACACGCATGGAGACGTGTCGTCGCCCATCCTTGAAGTGCCCACGGGCGGGGCACCCCCAGAATCGGGAATCGTTGCATGAAGAAAAACGAACTGGACTCCCCCATACTCTCAAGTGCCGTGGCGCCGGCGGTCAGCGCGCAGACCCATACCATGCGTCTGCCCGACCGCAAAGACGGCGCCGCGATCCACCGCCTCATTTCCGAGTGCCCGCCGCTCGACCTGAATTCCCTCTACGCGTACCTGCTCCTGTGCGAGCACTTTCGCGACACCTGCGTCCTGGCTGAAAGCGCCGGGGGACGCATCAATGGTTTCATCTCCGCATATGTGGACCCGTCCCGCCCTGACGTCCTGTTCGTCTGGCAGGTTGCGGTGCACGCCCGCGCTCGCGGCCAACGCCTTGGCCGCGCCATGCTCCGGGAACTCTTGCAGCGCAAGGGCCTGGCGCATGTCCGCTATCTTGAAACCACGGTGGGGCCTGACAACCAGGCTTCGCGCCGCACCTTCGCCGGCTTGGCCGCCGAAGTAGGCGCCCACGTTTCCGAACAGCCGTTCTTCGACCGGCAACTCTTCGGCGGCGCGGACCATGACGACGAGATGCTGTTAAGGATAGGTCCGTTCACCTTGCCGTCCCCTTAGGGGCGCCGCGAGGCCTGAAGGGCTTATCGATTTACCGGGATGGTTCGAACTGTCCGGGTGCGCTTGCCGCACCTGGCGGGATCAGGCCGTCCGTCAATTAATGAGTTGAAAAGGGAGGATTAATCATGGACTTGAAGATCTTTGACCGCATGGAGTCTGAAGTGCGGGGCTACATCAGGTCGTTTCCCGTGATATTCAATCAGGCCCGTGGCTCGACGCTCATCGATGAAGATGGCACCGAATACATCGACTTCTTCAGCGGCGCAGGTACGCTGAACTACGGCCACAACAATCCTGTTCTCAAGGAAAAGCTGCTGGAGTATGTGCAGGCGGAC
>CBHWAL010000092.1:0-11327 GCA_966111495.1 uncultured Achromobacter sp.
TTGGTTTCCGCACCGGGTGTCGATTGCGTGGGCGGCGTCGCCTGCGCGATCTGCCGCTGGTGGTGGAAGCCATGTCGAACGCCTGGCGCGGTACGGCGGCGCCCGTTGCGCCGCCGGCAGAGCCGACCGCGGTGCTTCGCCGCCGCATCCGCGCGACGTCAGAACCCATGCAGGGTCTGTCGGCGTCCGAGCCCGGCGTCACCGTGCCGGAACGGCTGCACTAAGCCGGGCAGGTACGGAACTCCCTGATCAGGGAGTTCCGCGCTGCCGGCCGCCGATCGCGCTGATGGACAAGCGGGTTTCGCCCGCCACGGTCCGATGCGCGGCGGCGCGCCAGGCGTGGCCGTAGGCCACTTCGATACTCAAGACAATCAGGCCGTCCGCGTTGCGTTGCGCTTCCAGCGCCGCGCACAGGCGGTCGCGCCAAGCGCGGCCCACCAGCCCGCCGCGGCGTCCCTCGGCCGGGTTACCGCCCAGGGCGCGCACGTCCTGCAGCAGCTTTTCCGGGCTGCGGTAGGTCAGCGTCAGAATCTCCTGGTCCATGACCGGATCCGCAAAGCCGTTTTCCACCAGCAGGTCGCCGAAGTCGTGCATGTCCACGAAGGACGGCGTGGCCGTGCGCAGGCCGGCGTCCACCAGTGCCTGCCGCAGTTCGCGCAGCGTGGCCGGCCCCAGACAGGAAAACATCGCCAGACCGCCCACTTTCAGGATGCGGCGCCATTCGGCCAGCACGGCGTGCGGTTCGCGGTGCCAGTGCATGGCCATGTTCGACCACACAAGTTCCAGCGATTCGGGCGGCAGGGCCGTGTTGGCCAGATCCGCGTTCACAAACGCGGGGGCGGCCGGGCCGCGGCGCGCCAGCTTGCCGATCCAGGCCGATAGCCCGCCCGGCGCGTGGCGCTTGCGCGCCTCGCCGAGCAGCGGCTCGCAGTTGTCCAGGCCGGTGTAGGCCGCCTCGGGATACCGTTCGCGCAGCAGCGGCAAGTTGTCGCCGGCGCCGCAGCCGGCGTCCAGCATGGCTTGCGGTTGCACGCGGATGTACTGCAGGCGGCCAAGCATCCGGCGCGCGACTTCGCCATAGAGGAACTGGGCGTCGGCCAGGTCGCCGCGGCGGGCAAACTGGCGCGGCACGTCGGCGCTGACGAGGGGCAAGGAGGGGGGCGTTGCGGTTTCTGGCAGGGACATTTCGGTCGCGCTCGCGGGATCACCCGGGGCGGAGCATGGTTTGATCAGGGATGGCTCACATTATTGCCCATCCCGGCGGCAGGCTCCGATTGCCCCTACTCGACATGGGGCGACGGCTGCTGTCGCGCCTGGGTTGCGATTGTCCGTTGTGCGGCGCGCGGGTCGCGGGCGCGCGGCTGTGTGCGGGGTGTCAGGCGGACATCCTGGCCGGGCCGGCGGGGGCTTTCGCAAGATGTCCGCGCTGCGCGCTGCGCCTTCAGGGCGATGGACAGCATTGCGCGGCTTGCCTGGCGGATCCGCAGGCCTTCAGCCGCACTGTCGCGGCGTTTGATTACGCGCCGCCTGGCGACGCGCTGGTCCTCATGCTGAAGACGCAGTTGCGGCTCAGCATGGCGCCGGTGCTGGCGCGAATGATGGCGCAGGCGCTGCGGGAGGCCGCAGCGCAGATGGGCGCGCAAGCTGTCGGCGTTCCCGGATCAAGCGTGTCCGACACCGGCGCCCAAGGCCGGCATTGCGCAGCATTCCTGCCGCCCGATCTCCTCCTGGTGCCCATTCCCGCCAGCCGGGCCTCGCTGCGCCAGCGGGGCATGAACCCGGCGGCCGAGATCGCGCGCAGTCTGGCTGCCGAACTGGCGCTGCCGGCGCCGCGTCTCCTCCTCGCGCGGCGGCGTGAAACGCCCCGGCAGGCCACGCTCGACCGGCGTGCGCGGCAGCGGGGGGCTGTGGGGCTCTTTGTCTGCAATGGCCGGGTTCGTGGGCGTCATGTGGCGGTGGTGGACGATGTGATGACCACGGGCAGCACCGTTGGCGCCGCGGCGGCTGTCCTGATGGGGGCGGGCGCGGCCAGCGTGACCGTGCTGGTGGCGGCGCGGACGCCATGACCGGCCTGCATTGCCGCTTGGACCGCCGTTCCGGCCCGCGCCGCCAAATCGGCGACAATCACGCTCGCGCGGCCGCTTCCAGGCCGCGGACCTTTCCCCCTTTCGCGCGCGCCATGTTCCACGTCATTCTCGTCTGCCCGGAGATCCCTCCCAATACCGGCAACGCCATCCGGCTGTGCGCCAATACCGGCGCCCAACTGCATCTGGTGCGTCCCCTGGGGTTCGAGCTGGATGACGCCCGCATGCGGCGCGCGGGGCTGGACTATCACGAGTGGCAGCCCGTGCGCGTGCACGACACGCTGCAAGAGGCGCTGGACGACACCGGCGCGGTCGCCTCCAGCATCTATGCGCTGACCACGCACGCGCAGCGCAGCGTGGCCGATGTTAGTTTCAAGCCGGGGGACGTATTCGTGTTTGGCCGCGAAAGCGCCGGCCTGTCGGACGAGCACCAGGCGATGTTTCCGCCGCAGCAGCGGCTGCGGCTGCCGATGCGCGCCGGCCAGCGCAGCCTGAATTTGTCGAACGCCGTGGCCGTCACGGTGTTCGAGGCCTGGCGCCAGCTGGGTTACGAAGGGGGCGCGTAGGCGCCGCCCTGCGGTCTGAAGATCAGTCCAGCGACAGCTTCAGCTTGTCGATCACCTGGTCCCAGCGCGCCTTTTCGTTCTTGATGCGGTTGGTCAGGGCTTCCGGGGTGGACGGGGCCGGCGTGAAGTATTGCAGCGCCAGCTGCTTGCGCACGGCCTCGCTATTGATGATGCGCGCCAGTTCGCTGTTGAGCCTTTCGACGATCGGCGTGGGCGTGTTGGCCGGCGCCAGGATCGCATTCCACGAGATGGCCTCGAAGTCCGGATAGCCCTGCGAGGCCATGGTGGGCACGCCGGGTAGCGCTTCGCTGGGCTGCAGGCTGGTCACGGCCAGCAGCTTGACCTTGCCGTCGCGCGCCTGCGGCACGGCGATCGCCGGCACCATGAAGCCGGCCTGCACGTCGCCACCGATGATGGCGGTGATGACCTGCGGAAAACCGGAATACGGGATGTGGGCCAGATCCACGCCCGCGCGTTCCTTGAACATCTCCATGGCCAGGTGGGCCGAGCTGCCCGGGCCGACCGAGCCGTAATTCAGCGAGTTGCCGCGGCCCTTGACCAGCTTGACGAAGTCCTGGACGTTGTCGACCTTGAGGCTTCCCGGCACGACCAGCACGTTGGGGCTGGTGCCCACCAGCGATACCGGTTCCAGATCGGTCAGCGGGTCGTAGCCCAGCGTCTTCTTATAGAGGGTGGGCGCGGTGACCAGCGGGCCGTTGATCGTGTAGAGCAGCGTGTAGCCGTCGGGCTTGGCCTGCGACACCATGCGCGTGCCGATGTTGCCGCCGGCGCCCGGCTTGTTGTCGATCACGATGGGCTGGCCCAGGGCCTGGGACAGCGGCTCGGAAATCGTGCGCGCCAGGATGTCGGGCGACGAGCCGGGCGGGAAGGGCACGACCATGTGGATCGGGCGCTCGGGCCAGTCGGCGTGGGCGGCAACGGGCAGGATGGCGGCCAGGCTCAGGCAAAGGCCACGCAGCAGCGGGCCGACCCGGAACTTGCGGGTTTGCGTCATGAAGGATGTCTCCTCGGGGTTGTTGTCGTGTCAGCCCAGCCCTTCAGAGCGCGCATCCCGCGCCAGCAGGGCCGAGACGGCGGTCATGGGTGCGACGCCTTCGAACAGCACGGCGCACACCGCTTCGGTGATCGGCAATTCGACATTGATGGCGCGGGCGCGGTCCAGTGCCGCGCGGGCGCAGCGCACGCCTTCGGCGGTGATGCCGCTGGCCAGGATATCGGCCAGCTTGCGGCCTGCGCCGATCTCCAGGCCCACGCGCCGGTTGCGCGACAGCTCGCCGGTGGCGGTCAGGACCAGATCGCCCAGGCCGGTCAGCCCGGCGAAGGTCTCGGCCTGCGCGCCCAGCGCGACGCCAAAACGGGTCATCTCGGCCAGGCCGCGGGTGATCAGGGCCGCGCGGGCATTGGTGCCCAGCGCAAGGCCGTCGCCGATGCCGCAGGCAACCGCGATGACGTTCTTCAACGCGCCGCCGACTTCGACGCCCACCAGATCGGTGCTGGCGTAAACGCGCAGCGCCGCGCCATGGAAGGCGGCGGTGGTGGCTTCGCGCAGGCCGGGGCTGCTGCTGGCGACCGTCAAGGCGACAGGCAAGCCTTGCGCGACTTCGCGGGCGAACGAGGGGCCCGACAAGGCGCCGCCGGTCGCATCGGGCAAGGCCTCGCGCATGATTTCGTGGGGCAGTCTGGCCGTGTCGGCCTCAAAGCCCTTGCACGTCCAGACGATGGGCGTGTCTTGCAGTCCCAATGCGGGCAGCCGTTGCGACAGCGCCTCGCAGATGGACGTGAGACCCGCGACGGGCACGCCCAGCACGATCAGGCGGCGCGCGGCGTCGTCCTGCAAGGTGCGCAGCGTGGCGCCCAGGTCAGCGGAATATTGCAGCGTCTTGGGCAAGTAAAGGCCCGGCATATCGCGGGCTTTTGCGTGGGTGGCGGCCAGGGCGGCCGCTTGCGCGGCTTCCCGCCCCCAGAGCTGGGTGGGGTGGCGGCGGCGGGCGGCCGCCGCCAGGGCGGTGCCCCAACTGCCCGCTCCCAGGACGGCGACGCGCAGGCGCGGCTCGGCGGGTTGGTTCATGGGGCGCCGCGGGGTGCTTACTGGCGGGTGGCGCCGGGCGGCAGGATGATGCCCGATTCGGCGCCGTTGGCGCCGGCGGCCTGCTGCTGTTGCTGTTGCAGTTCAGCGATGCGCTGTTCGTACAGGGCCTGGAAGTTGACTTCGGTCAGGTGCAGCGGCGGCATCGAGGTGCGGGTGATCGCGTCGGCGACGTTGGCGCGCAGGTACGGGTACAGCATCGTGGGGCAGACAATGCCCAGCAGCGGATCCAGTTGCTCTTCGGGGATGTTGGCCGCTTCGAAGATGCCGGCTTGCGTGCCTTCAACCAGGTACACGACCTTGTCGTTGATGCGCGTGGTGACGGTGACGGTGACCGTGGTTTCGAACACGGTTTCGGCCAGGCGCTGGCCGCCCACGGTGATGCTCACTTCGACCTGGGGCGCTTCCTGCTCCAGGAAGACGTGAGGCGCGTTCGGCATTTCCAGCGAAAGGTCTTTCAGGTAGACGCGCTGCAGATTGAACGAGGGCGCGTCGTTGCCGCCTTCTTGCTGGGTGTTTTGGTCTTGATCAGCCATGAGTGTTTCCGTTGGTGGGAGAGGCAAAAAGGGGCGATTAGCCGTTCAGCAAGGGGGTGAGTCCACCCGAGCGGTCCAGGGCCATCAGGTCGTCGCAACCGCCGACATGGGTATCGCCGATGAAGATCTGGGGGACGGTGCGCCGGCCGGTGCGTTCGATCATGACATCGCGCTGGGACGGTTCCCGGTCGATCTGGATGATTTCCAGGTCGGCCACGCCACGCTGCTCGAGCAGCGCCTTGGCGCGGGAGCAATAGGGGCAATAGTCCTTGCTGTACATGACGACTTTGTTCATAGGGCGCTCCTGTGGGTACAAGAATAGGTAGATGGGGGCGAGTCCCCCTGCTTCAACCCTTCTGGGTTACCGGCAGGCTGGCGGCCGACCAGGCACGCATGCCGCCTTCCAGCGGCACGACGTCGGTGAATCCCTGGGCGCGCAGCTTGGCGGCGGCGCGGGCCGACTCGCGGCCGTTGTCGCAAACCACCACGAGCGGCTTGTTCTTGGGCAGCGAGCTGGCCTTCTGCTCGATGTCGGCTGCCGGCACGTTTCGTGCCTGAGCGATGTGGCCGGCCTGGAATTGCTCGACGGGGCGCACGTCGACCCACACGGCATTGCGCTGGTTGACCATCTGGATGGCTTCAGTCGTGCTGATGGCGGACCCGGTCCGGCCCTTGCGCAGGGCGGGAATGATCAGCATCACGCCGGCAACCACGGCGACGGCGACGATGAAGATGTTGTTTTTATCGAGCAAGAATTGCAAAAGGTCCACGAAGGCTTCCTGTAGTACGTCGGCGGGCGCTACGTCGGCTTGCCTGTTGGCAAGTCTTCCGGCCAGCCTGGTAGGGGCGAACCCTGATGCGACGCGTCCAGGACATGGACGCGGTGCGCCGGGGCAAAATCACGGGCAAAATCACTCAATTATAAAATGAGCGCATTCCTTAACCATCCTCCAACTTTAACCCGCCCGGCGGGCGCCCCAAACCATGCACAAACTCGTACTGATGCGCCACGGTGAAAGCCAGTGGAATCTTGAAAACCGTTTCACCGGCTGGACCGACGTCGACCTGACCGACACCGGCCGCGAACAGGCCCGCAAGGCGGGCGAATTGCTCAAGAAAGAAGGCTTTGCCTTCGACCTGGCCTATACCTCGGTGCTCAAGCGCGCCATCCGCACCCTGTGGATCGCCCTGGACGCCATGGACGCCATGTATACCCCGGTCGGCGTGAACTGGCGCCTGAACGAACGCCACTACGGCGCCCTGCAGGGCCTGAACAAGTCCGAAACGGCCGCCAAGTACGGCGACGAGCAGGTCCTGATCTGGCGCCGCGCCTATGCGATCGCCCCGGAACCGCTGGACCTGGACGACGAACGCCATCCGCGCTTTGACAGCCGCTACGCCAAGATCCCGGCCGACCAGCTGCCCGCCACCGAGTGCCTGAAGGACACCGTGGCCCGCGTGCTGCCGTTCTGGAACGACTCCATCGCCCCGGCCATCCGTTCCGGCCGCCAGGTGCTGATCGCCGCCCACGGCAACAGCCTGCGGGCGCTCATCAAGCACCTGGACAACGTGTCGGACGACGACATCGTCAACCTGAATATCCCGACCGGCCAGCCGCTCGTCTACGAACTGGATGATGACCTGCGTCCGATCCGCCACTATTATCTCGGCGATGCCGCCGAGATCGAGGCGGCCATGGCTGCGGTTGCGGCTCAGGGCAAGGCCAAGAAGGACTGATATCTCTATGCGTCGCACGGCGGGGTTGTTGTTGGCGGTCATGTTGGCCAGTGGGACGCTGCCTGCGCGCGCCGCGCCCAGTGACCTCGCCGGGCGTCAGTCCGACGCCGAAAAACAGCAGGCCGCCTTGCGCGACCGCATCGAGAGCCTGCAAAAGGACATCGACGACCGGGAGGCGGCCCGCAAAGAGGCCGCCGACGCGCTCAAGCAGTCGGAATCGTCGATTTCCCGGATCAACCTGCGCCTGAAGGAACTGGCCGACGCCAACCGCAAGGCGACGGCCGATCTCGCGTCGCTGGAAAAGCAGATCACCGCGCAGGAGGCCGTGCTGGCCAAACGCCGCGCTGAACTGGCCGACCAGCTGCGCACCCAATACACCAGCGGCCTGTCGCCCTGGACGGCGCTGCTCTCCGGCGACGATCCCCAGGTGCTGGGCCGCAATCTGGGCTACCTGGACTACGTGTCCCGTGCCCGCGCCGACGCCGTGAAAGCCCTGCGAGCCGACATCGACCGGCTGGCCGCGCTGCAGGCGCGCGCGGACGAACGCCGCACTGAAATCGAAAAGGGGGTCGCAGAGACCTCCGAACAGAAAACCGCGCTGGTCGCCCAGCAGAAAGAGCGCGCCAGCCTGCTGGCCCAGCTTGAAGGACAGATCGCCGCCCAGCGCGCCGAGGCCAACAAGCTCGGCCGCGACGACCAGCGCCTGTCACGGCTGATCACCGACCTGGACGCGGCCATCGCCAAGCAGATCGAGGAAGCCCGCAAGGCCGAAGAGGCGCGCAAACGCGCCGAAGAAGCCCGCCGTGCCGAGGAAGCGCGGCGTGCGGCCGAGGAAGCCCGCCGCGCCGCCGAAGAGGCCAAGAAGCGCGCCGAGGCCGAACGCCGGTCGCAGGACGCCCGCCGCAAGGCCGAGGCAGACCGCAAGGCCGCCGAGGACGGCGCGCGCCGCGACAGCGAAGCCCGCGAGGCCGCCCAGGCGCGCGAACAGGTCGAAGCAGCAGCCCAGAAGAACCGCGGCCCGGTGGCCGTGGCTGACCCGGACGCGGCCGGCTTGCGTCCCGCCGACCAGCGGCAGACCCGCATCGGCGGCCCGGCCGATACCCCGCCGCCCACAAAACCCGCGGATCCCCCCAAAAAGGCGGAACCGATTGAGGAGCCCGCCACTCCAACGCGCAGTGCATCGGCCCAGCAGACCGCCAAGGCGCCGCCCGTGGGCGGCGGCAACGGCCTGCGTCATGGGCTGACCATGCCGGTGCGCGGCCAGGTGCAGGGCAGGTTCGGGGTGGATCGTCCGGACGGCGGCGTGTGGCGCGGCGTGGTGCTGCGCGCAGCCGAGGGAACACCCGTCAAGGTGGTGGCCCCCGGTACTGTGGTTTACGCCGATTGGCTGCGAGGCTTTGGCAACCTGATCATTGTGGATCATGGCCAGCAATACCTGACCGTCTATGCTTACAACCAAAGTCTGCTCAAACGGGTGGGCGATGCGGTGGCTGGCGGGGATACTATTGCTACCGTAGGCGCAACCGGCGGCCAAGTGGAATCCGGCCTATACTTTGAAATTCGCCATCGTGGCGCTCCAGTGGACCCGGCCCAATGGCTGGCGCAGTAGATGTGACGGCTGATGCAGCCGGTTTGCTGGAATGCAATCGGCGTAAACGCTGTCGGTAAATGAATGTCGTTGGAAAATTACCGTTGGTAAATTACCAAACCCATCGGCGAAAACAAAATTCGGGAAGTGTGCATGGGCACTCGTAAGTTTCGCGGTTTCGGTCTGATTGCCATCGGTGCGGTGGCTGGTGTGTTGCTGAGTGTTGGCGTGACTGCGGTCGCGCAGCGCGGCAGCCCCCTGCCACTGGACGAGCTCAGGCAACTGAGCAATGTATTTGCCGCCATCAAGAACAACTACGTCGAGGCCGTCGACGACAAGACGCTGATCGACAATGCCATCTCGGGCATGGTGTCGAACCTGGATCCCCACTCCGCCTACCTGGATGCCGACGCGTTCCGCGAAATGCAGACCGCGACGCAAGGCGAGTTCGGTGGCCTGGGCATCGAGGTCGGCGCGGAAGACGGCTTCGTGAAGGTCATCTCGCCCATCGAAGACACGCCGGCGGCTCGCGCCGGCGTCATGGCTGGCGACCTCATCATCAAGATCGACGACACGCCCACCAAGGGCATGACCCTGAACGACGCGGTCAAGCTCATGCGTGGCGCGCCCAAGTCGCCCATCACCCTGACGATCATGCGTGCGGACCGCCCGCAGCCGATCGTCGTGAAGATCGTGCGCGACATCATCAAGGTGCGCAGCGTGCGCAGCAAGATGCTGGACAACGGCATCGCCTACGTGCGCGTCGCCCAATTCCAGGAAAAGACCGGCGCCGATCTCGCCCGCCAGCTCAAGGAGCTGGGCGCGAAGGAACCGCCCAAGGGCCTCGTGCTGGACCTGCGCAATGACCCGGGTGGCCTCCTGACCAGCGCCATCGGCGTGTCCGGCGCGTTCCTGCCGCCCGATGCGCTCGTGGTGTCCACGGACGGCCGCACGCCGGACGCCCGCCACAAGTACCTGGCGACGCCTTCGGAATACGCCCGCGGCGAAAGCAACTACCTGTCCGGCCTGCCGGCCTGGACCAAGACGGTACCGATGGTGGTGCTGGTGAACGTGGGTTCGGCCTCGGCCTCCGAGATCGTGGCCGGCGCGCTGCAGGACCACAAGCGCGCCAAGGTGCTGGGCAACCGCACGTTCGGCAAGGGCTCCGTGCAGGTGATCCTGCCGTTGTCCGAAACCACTGCGGTCAAGCTCACCACGTCGCGCTACTTCACGCCCAGCGGCCGTTCCATCCAGGCCACCGGCATCGAACCGGACTACGTCGTTGCCGATACGGCCGACGGCGACCTGTTCCGCCTGCCGCGCGAAGCCGACCTGCAACGTCACCTGTCCAACCAGCAGACCACCAACGAAATCAAGTCCAGCGCCGACCAGGACAACGTGGATCTGCCGGCCAAGGTGTTTGAATTCGGTGGCAAGGACGACTTCCAGCTCCAGCAGGCCCTGAACCTGCTGGCCGGCAAGCCGGTGCAAAAGGGCTCGGCCCGTGCCCAGGCCAAGGCTGACGCCAAGGCCGGCGGCGGAACGCCCCAGCGCATGAAGATCACGCCGACCGGAGTCGAGCCCAGCAAGGACAAATGAACGACGAGCAACTGCTGCGCTACGCCCGCCACATCCTGCTGGACGAACTTGGGATCGAAGGGCAGGAAAAACTGCTGGCGGCGCGTGTGCTCATCGTGGGGGCGGGCGGTTTGGGATCGCCCGCCGCGCTCTACCTGGCCACCGCCGGCGTGGGCGACATCACGCTGGCCGACGACGACGTCGTCGAACTCAGCAACCTGCAACGCCAGATCCTGCACACCACCGCAAGCGTCGGCCGGCCCAAGGCCGAGTCGGGGCGCGACATGCTGGGCGCCTTCAATCCGCAGACCCGCGTTCACGCCCGGGTCGAGCGCCTGAAAGACCAGGCCTTGTCCGATGCCGTCGCGCAGGCGGACCTGGTGCTGGACTGCACCGACAACTTCACCACCCGGCACGCCATCAACCGCGCCTGCGTCCAGCACCGCAAGCCGCTGGTATCCGGCGCCGCCATCCGCTTCGACGGCCAGGTCAGCGTCTATGACCTGCGCGACGACAACGCGCCGTGCTACCACTGCCTGTTTCCCGAAGCCGATGACGTCGAGGAAGCCAATTGCGCCACCATGGGCGTTTTCGCGCCGGTGGTCGGCATCATTGGCAGCATGCAGGCCGCCGAAGCCCTGAAATTGCTGTCCGGCGTGGGCGAAAGCCTGTCCGGCCGCCTGCTCTGGCTGGACGTGCGCACCATGCAATGGCGCAGCGTCAACGTGCAACGCGACCCCGAATGCACGGTCTGCGGCCACCGCGAGCACGCCTGAAGTCTGCCCGTATTGCACCTAAGAACAATACTAAAGGTTTCAAATACCTGCTATAACGCCAGCCAGCCTACTGAATTCGAGTAGAGGGGCATGGACATGACGGCGTGGAAACAGGACTGAAGTTCAGCCTGCCCAAGTGGCGGCTGACACGTTGGCTGACGCATTCCGGGCATGACACGCCGGCGGACATCCGCGCGGCGCTCATCGCCAGTCTGTTCGGCACGCTTCCCATTTTTGCCGGCGGGGTCATCAATACGCTGATGATCTCGGGCGTCGTCGCGTGGCGGCGGCCCGAACCGCTGTATATCTCGTGGCTGATCCTGGAGCTCGTGCTCGCACTGGTGCGCGTCGTCAT
>CBHWAL010000093.1:0-11311 GCA_966111495.1 uncultured Achromobacter sp.
GGGCGCCTTCCTTCAGTTCGGACAGCGACTTGATCTTCTTGCTGTAGATGCCGATCGGGAAGATCACGGTCTTGGCGATGCTGACCAGCTTGTAGCCGCGGTCGGCGTTGGCGTTGTCCAGGTAGGGCTGGTGCTGGTAGCTGTTCACGTCCAGGTCGCCGGCGGCGAGCGCCACGTTGGGCTGCACGTAGTCCGAGAACTCGATGACCTGCAGGTTCAGGCCCTGCTTGGCGGCTTCGGCCTTGACCACATCAAAGATCTGGGCGTGCGGGCCGGCGGTGACGCCAACCTTCAGGGGCTTGTCCTGAGCCAGCGCGGGCTGGGCGAAAACGGCGGCGCCCAACGCGAACGCGGCCAGCGACTTCAAAACCTTGATGCTCATGTTGCGATATCCCGATATGACGGAAGTAGGAAAAAACAAAGTGGATCAGCGATGCGACATGCGGCGCACGAAGCGGTCGCCCAGGCTCTGGATGGCCTGCACCAGAACGATCAGCACGATCACGACTGCGGCCATGACGTCCGACTGGAAGCGCTGGTAGCCGTAGCGGATAGCCAGGTCGCCCAGCCCGCCGCCGCCGATGGCGCCGGCCATGGCCGAGTAACCGATCAGGCTGACAACGGTCACGATGGTGGCCGCGATGAGGCCCGGCAGGGCTTCGGGCAGCAGCACCTTCATGATGATCTGCATGGGCGATGCGCCCATCGCGCGCGCCGCGGTGACGAGGCCGGGATCGACCTCGCGCATGGCGTTTTCCGCGATGCGGGCCATGAACGGAATCGCGGCGACCGACAAGGGCACGATCGCGGCAGTGGTGCCGATGGAGGTCTGCGCGACCAGCCGCGTGAACGGAATGATCGCGACCATCAGGATCACGAACGGCACGGAACGGGTTGCGTTGATGATGGCGCCCAGCACGTGGTTCACGGGCTGGTTTTCAAGCATGTTGCCGCGCGCGGTCACCGTCAGCGTCACGCCGAGCGGAATGCCGATGACCACCGCGATGGCGCTGGCCACGCCCACCATCAGCAGGGTGTCAAGCAGCGACGTAATAAGCAGGTCGATCAGTTGCGGACTCATGAGCTATTTCTTCAACGGTAATGTCACGGGCGTTCAAGGCGGCGATGCCGTCCTTGAGCGCGGCGGGCGCGCCTTGGGCCAGCACGAACATCGTGCCCACGGCCACGCCCTGGATGTCTTCGACGCGCGCCTGCACCAGGCCCACGTCCAGCGCGAACTGCTTGGTCAGGTCGGACAGGAAGGCGCCGGATGCGTCGGTGCCGGTCAGCGACAGGCGGAGCAGTCGCACGGCCTGGCCGGGCTTGGCGGCGGTAAGCGCCCGGATGCGTTCCTGGACGGCGGCCAGCGTGGCGTCGGTCAGTTCCGACGCCGTGGCGGCCGACACCATGTTGCGGGTCACATCGTGGCGCGGCTGGGCGAACACTTCGCGCGTGCTGCCCACTTCAACGACCTCGCCCTGCGACAGCACGGCGACGCGGTCGCAGACCTCGCGCACGACTTCCATCTGGTGCGTGATCATGACCACGGTCACGCCCGTCTTGCGGTTGATGTCGCGCAGCAGCGCCAGGATGTTGTGCGTGGTTTCCGGGTCCAGCGCGGACGTGGCTTCGTCGCTCAGCAGGACGTCCGGATTGTTGGCAAGCGCCCGGGCAATACCGACGCGCTGCTTCTGGCCGCCGCTGATCTGGCTGGGGTAACGGTCGCGCAGATGCTCCAGGCCCACCAGCGCCAGGAGGCGCTCGACGCGCGCGGGGATCTCGGCCTTGGCCACGCCCGCGATTTCCAGCGGCAGGGCCACGTTGCCGTACACCGTGCGGCGCGACAGCAGGTTGAAGCCCTGAAACACCATGCCGATACGGCGGCGCTGTTCACGAAGCTGCGCTTCGTTAAGGCCCGTCAGGGCCTGGCCGCCGATGGAGATGTTGCCTTGGTTGGGACGTTCCAGCAGATTGATGCACTGGACCAGCGTGCTTTTACCGGCCCCGCTGGGACCGATGATGCCAAAGACCTCGCCCTGCTCGATGTGCAGGTTGATGCCGCGCAGCGCCTGGAATTCTCCATGCGGCGTGGCGTAGATCTTGGATAGGTTCTCGATGTGAATCATGGCAAGCGATTTTGTATCTTTTCTCTTCTAAAGAGAACGACCGTTTTTTCCGTTTTTAATAACTATAAGTAATATAAGTTGTCGGCGCGGCCCTGCGGCGGTCCCAAAGGACGCGCGACTGCCCCGACAACGGCGATCCGGCAAAGACACAAAGGGCAGCCGGGAAGGAAAGCCTTCCTGACTGCCCTTTTTTCAGGCGGCCGACTGGCGGCCGATCCGGGTTCAGCGAGCGCGCGAGATGCGGACTTCCGCGCCGCGACGCTTCACCTCCAGGCCTTCGGACGGCGAAATCCGCAGCCCTTCCAGCCCCTTGATGTAGCTCGAGCCCTGCATCTGCATCACGCGAATCTTGTTGCGCATGACGACCGGGTTATGCACCGGCATGCCAAACATCCAGACCTCGTCCAGGATACGGGCCGAGTTGAACTCACCCGTATGCTGCGCGGCGGGGCCAAGACAGAGCATGTGACCTTCGCGGCCAAACACCGGGAACTGGCCCGGCTCGCAATCGATGGTCCAGGTGGTGCCGCCTTCGTAGCGATGGCCGGTGTTCAGATCCCACCAGGCCTCGCCCTTGGGCAGGTAGACGCGCACCTGATTGCCCGGCTCGGTAACCGGCGCCACCAGCAGGGCCGGACCCAGCAGGTATTGCAGGTCCCATTCGTGGGCGTGCGGATCGTTCGGGAACGACAGCGCCATGGAGCGCTGCACCGGCAGGCCGGTGCGGGCCGAATCCTCGATGGCGCCCAGCACATAGGGCACCAGCCGATAGCGCCACTGCATCCAGGTCTTGGCGTGGGACAGGGTTTCGTCGCCGAAATCCCAGGGCATCAGCCCTTCCACGCCCTGGAAGGCGAAGTTGGCCGAGAACACGCCGGCAGTCAGCCAGCGCAGGTAGAGCTCGGACGTCATGCCTGAACGGTCGCGCGCGGCGGAACCGATGTTGTGCACCTGGACGGGCACGCCGCTGGAACCGATCGACAGGGACGTGCGCAGCGTGTGGCGCAGGCCTTCCCAGGTGTTGTCGACCTGGGGACCCACCTGCCACGGCAGGCGCTGGGCCGCCGGAAAGAGGTCGGCGCTGGGCACCACGCCTTCTGGCGGCACCTTCAGACCGGCCACCGCGTCGAACAGCGCGCGGCGCACCAGCAGGGGATACATCGTGCGCAGGGCCGCGCCGGTTTCGCCGTTGCGGGCAGTCACGCCATCAGGGATGGCGATCTGCGCGTCGCAAGCGGGCGCGTCCAGGCCGTCTTCCACCAGTTGGCGGTGACGCTCGACCCACAGGTTGTAGATGTCGCGGTAGGTCAGATCCAGCAGGCCGTAGGGCTGGCCGGACGTGGCGGCATTGCCGTCGAACACCTGGGCGGCGCCGTCGTCCTTGGTCAGCAGCCAGCCGCGGTCTTCCAGCTCTTCAAAGAGCGGGCTGATCTTGATGACGCCCGGAAAGCCGGAGGCCGCCACATGCACGTTGTGCTTGTGAAAGAGCGCCAGCATCTGCTTGGCGTCGGGAAAGCGCTGGGCGTCCCACTCGAAAACCGTCTTGTCCGCCTGAAAGCCCCACGCGATCGGCTGGGCCAGCGTCACGGCATCGACCGGAATCTGGTTTTCGCGCATGCGCGCCACCAGTGCGACCGTCTGCGTCGGCATTTCGCCGGCGGCCTGCTGCAGCCACGCGCCCATTGCCCACAGGACGGGCTGGCCGGCGCGGCCGGTCAGCGCGGTGTACTGATTCAGGATTTCAGCGGGTTCGCCGGCAAAGAGGAACAGATCCAGCACGGCGTCGTCGACGGTCAGCACATAGGCCGAATCCGCGGGCGCGACGCCCACCGAGTGCTCCACGCGGCGCATCGAGTTGGCGTAGACGCCCCAACCGCGCGGGCTCCATGCCAGCGGCAGCGCACGGTGCTCGGGGTCGTCGGAGACCACCGATTCCTCGCGGCGGTTCAGATCCCCGGGAGTTTCGCCCAGACCGAACACCCGCTCGTCGGCAGCCAGCGTGAAGCCGGCCGTCCAGACGGCGTCGTCGGCCTGGTCCAGCGCGTTGTACCCGAATGCGGGCGTATGCGCGGAAACCTCGGACTCGAAGACGCGGTCTTCGTTGCGGTACAGGGCGACGCGCACGGGGCTGGTCTGAATCTCCAGGGCAACGTCGCCCTGTGTGATTCGCCAACCGTCCCCGCCTTCACGGGGCGCGATGGCGCCTTCGCCCACCGCCTCCTGGCGCGCGAGCAGCATTTCGGCCACGGCGCGCACGCGCGCGCCGGGCTTGTCATCATTGAGGGGGGTCCCCGCCCGGCCGCGTCGGCCAAAACCGCCCGGCCATTGCCCCTCGTCCCCCCGGTGCAACCCATCGCCCGCGTCTAACTCCCAGCGACTGGGGCGGGACGTCAGCAGCTCGACATTATCGAGCTGGGTAGTATGGGCAAAGTCGAACTTGGGCGGCACAGAGCATCCCCCGGCTTAAGCCAAAAACCATCAAAAGACGCTATTTTGACGGATTTGAGCTTTGAAATAAACTCGATCCCTCTTTTGGACGGTTAAATCATCCAAAAAAGGGGCATGAAGCCCTTGGCCTGCGCCAGGCGCGCAGACGCCGCCGAGTCGCCGAATTGCCGTCCCGAAAGGTCAATTGCGGCCTACTGGCGCCAAATTCCGGCAATTCTTACAATTCTACGCCAGCCGGGAAGAGCTCCCGGCACGTATTAAATTTTTTTCATCGTGGTGAAACAAGCTGGGCCAGATCGGTCTCCAGCGGCAGGGGTTCGCCCATCAGGCGGGCCGCAATCAGGTCTCCCATCAGCGCCGACCACGATAATCCCCGCGACGCATACCCGGCGGCCAGCCACAGACCGGGGGCATGCGGCAGTTCGCCAACCGCCGGCAAGCGGCCCGGCAGGACCGCGCGCCATCCCGCCCACCCGGGCAGGCTGCCCGGCACCAGTGCGTCAAAGGCCGGAAAGCGTCCATCCAGCAGCCCCGCCGCCTTGCCCAGCGTGACGCCCTGCCCTTCGGCGCCCACCGAAGCCTCGGCGGCGCCGTGAACATAGGTGCTGCCAACGACGCAGCCCACCCCGATGTCCGGCAACAGATACCCCTCGCCCCCCACAATGCAACGAGGACCGCCGTCCAGCGCCGCCGCCGGGATCAGCGTGACCTCGCCGGTCAGCGCGTGCATCTGGGCGACGCGGGGCAGCGGGTCCAGCAGGCCGCTGGCGGCCAGCACCTCGCGCGAACCGGCGGCATTGGCCAAAATCACGGTGTCGGCCCTGGCAAGCTCCGCGCCCGACGCGTCCAGCACGCGCCACCCCTGCCCCGCAGGCGACACCCGCTCGGCGCGGCCGGGGATGACCGCCACGCCGGACGCGGTCAGCAGCGCGTCGATCAGCAGTCCGGGCTGCACCAGCATGCCCTGTGAAAAGAACACCCCACCACGCGCCACGGGCAGTCCGGCCAATGCGCTGGCCTCTTCCCGCGAGACTTGGCGCACCCACTCCGCCGGAAACGCCAGGGCTTCCAGGGTGCCAGCCAGCGCCGCCGACCGGCCCGCGTCGCGCTCGACCTGGACGGTGCCGCAGACCCGGGGCGCCGCGCCGCCGGGCAGCCCCTGCCAGCGCGCCAGCGCCCGTTCGCTGCCCGCCCGCGACAGCCTCGCCCGCGCATTGTCATCCCGCGCGACCACCGGCGTAAGCGCCGCGGCCAGGTGGCCGGCGTGCGCCGGCGCACCCTGCGACCGGGCGGCGTCCAGCACGGTGACGCGCCAGCCGCGGCCCGCCAGCGCCTGGGCAATGCCCGCGCCGGCCAGCCCCGCCCCCACGACCACCGCATGCCGTTCCGACGAGACCGCCGCCGGCAGCGCGGCGCTGCCGACCTGGCGGACCTGGCCCACCGTCATATGCCATTTGCCCCCGTATCCGGGCGCCCGCCGCACCTCGAAGCCGGCATCGGCCAGATTGCGGCGCAATTCCCCGGTGCAGGCCCAGGTGGCGACTGTGGCATCCGGCGCCGCCAGGCTGGCCAGGGCGCGCAAAAGCGGCGGCGTCCACATCTCGGGGTTGCGCTCGGGCGCAAAGCCGTCCAGGAAAAACGCGTCCACCCGCGCCCCCAAGCGCGGCGCCAAAACCTGCGCATCGCCAAAGCCCAGGGTCAGCGTGACGGCGCCGTTCTCGAATTCCAGCCGATGCAGTCCCGGCAGCAGCGCCGGCAACTGCGCAGCCAGCGCACGCCCCAACCCCGCCAGCGGCTCGGGCGCGTGGCGCGCCAACAGAGCGGCCAGGTCGTCCCGCGAAAAAGGGTGCGCCTCCATTGAGACAAAGTGCAGGGCCGCGGGCCGCTGCGGATCGTCCCGCCACGCTTTCCAGAGCGCCAGGAAGTTCAGCCCCAGCCCGAACCCCGTCTCGCAGGCGGTGAACGACGCGCGCCCCCGCCAGCGCTGCGGCAGGCCGTTGCCGCCCAGGAAAACGTGTTCGGCCTGGCCCAGCGCCCCGGACGGCGAGTGGTAGACGTCGCCATGGACGGCACTGACCAGCCTGCCGTCGGCGTCGACGTCAACCTTCGCGGGAACCAGCGGAACGTAAGTCACAGACATCCAGCCCAATAGATACAAATACGATGAAGCGCGAATTATCGGGCCACCTGCCGATTCGCGTTGGATGCGCACCACGCGACCCAATGGATTAGTCCATTTGCCACAGGTTTGACGCATGGGTGGGCTTACACTGGACCAATGGATACCTACGATCAGCCCCAATCGCTGGCTTCGCCCATCGACCTGTGCGCCGCGATCGACGCAGCGGTCACGGCCGCCCATGCCGGCGCAGCCATCCTGCAATCCTACGCGCACCACCGCGCCGATCTCGTGATAGATCGCAAGGCCCGCAACGATCTCGTATCCCAGGCGGACCGCGAGGCGGAGGCCGCGATCATCCAGGAACTGAAGGCGCGCACGCCCAAGTTCGGCATCGTCGCCGAAGAAACGGGCGGCAAGGCCCAAGGCGCGGCCACCTGGTACATCGACCCGCTCGACGGCACCACCAACTTCCTGCACGACATCCCGCATTACGCCGTGTCGATCGCCCTGATCGCGCACGCGGGCACGTCGATGTCCGCCAACGAGACCCTGGCGGAAGACACGCCGGTCATCGGCGTGGTCTACGACCCCTGCCGCGAAGAGCTGTTCACCGGCGTGTACGGCATCGGCGCGTGGCTGAATGGCCGGCGCATTTCGTGCTCGCGCACGCAGACGATCGAAGACGCCGTGCTGGCCACGGGCTTCCCGTTCCGCGACTTCTCATTTGCCGCGCAATACATGCCGATGCTGCATGACGCCATCAACCGGTCGCGCGGGGTCCGCCGCATGGGCGCTGCCGCGCTGGACCTGGCCTGGACCGCCTGCGGCCGATACGACGGCTATTGGGAAATGGGCCTGGCGCCCTGGGACGTGGCCGCGGGCACGCTGATCCTGCGCGAAGCGGGCGGCGTGTGCACCGACATGCACAAGCAGGACCCCTGGCCGATCGGCGGGCGCGTCGTGGCGGGAAATCCCGCCATCGAACGCGCGCTGCATGAAATGATCGCCCCGCATCTGGACAAGCAGGGCTGAAACTCAAGCCGCAGGCAGCCAAGTGGCGGCCTGCACACCAGAGGCCGCCTTGCGCGGCCTCTGGCGCTTTAAGCGGACGACTTCGCGGATACCGCCGCGGCCTGCGCGTCAGGCCGCAGCTCGCGGCGCAGGATCTTGCCCACGTTGCTCTTGGGCAGCTCGTCGCGGAACTCCACGAAGCGCGGGCGCTTGTAGCCCGTCAGCTTATCCTTGCACCACTGCTGCACCTGCTCTTCGGTCAGCGCCGGATCCTTCTTCACGACGAACACCTTGACCGCTTCGCCGGAGTGTTCATCCGGCACCCCGATCGCCGCGCATTCCAGCACGCCAGGATGCTGCGCAACCGCCGCCTCGACTTCGTTCGGATAGACCTTGAAACCGGACACCGCGATCATGTCCTTCTTGCGGTCCACGATGCGCGTGTAGCCCTGCTCGTCCATGATGCCGATGTCGCCCGTACGAAAGTAGCCGTCGGCCGTCATCGAATCGCGTGTCTCGTCGGGTTTGCGCCAATACCCCAGCATGACCTGCGGCCCGCGAATGCCGACTTCGCCGCGTTCGCCGAGCGGCACCTCGTTGCCGGCATCGTCCAAAATTGCCACGTCCGTCGACGGCAGCGGCAGCCCGATGGACCCGGAATACGCCGTCGCGTTGGTGGGATTAACTGTCGCCACTGGCGACGTCTCGGACAGGCCATAGCCTTCGATCAGGGGCCGGCCGGTGATCTTCAGCCAGCGTTCGGCCACCTGCTGCTGCACGGCCATCCCGCCGCCCAGCGTCAACCGCAGGCCGGAAAAATCCAGCTTCGCAAAGTCTTCGTTGTGCGCCAACGCGTTGAACAGCGTATTGACGCCCGGGAACAGATTGACCGGCGTCTTGCGCCACGCATTGATCAGCGACGGCTGGTCGCGCGGATTGATGATGAGCACGTTGCGCATGCCGGCATGCACGGCATACAGGCCGCAGACCGTCATGGCGAACACGTGGTACAGCGGCAGCGCGCTGATGATGGTGAGCTGCTGGTCCGCCAGGTCATGCACGACCGGCTGCGCCACCGCTTCGGTCTGCAGCACGTTGGCCACCAGATTACGGTGCGACAGCATCGCGCCCTTGGGCACCCCCGTGGTGCCGCCCGTGTACTGCAGCACCGCGACGTCGTCCATCGAAATGGCCGGCGGATTGAACGGCAAGTGCGCGCCTTCGTGCAGCAGTTTGGGCAGCGCGTGCGCGCCGTCGATGTGCCAGGCGGGCACGATCTTCTTGATATAGCGTGCGGCCAGGTTGACCAGCGGCGCCTTCAGGCCGCCGAGCAGATCGCCCGGACCGGTCACGACAATGTGCTTGAGATCGCCGCGGTTGGAGACCTTCTGCAAGGTATGCGCGAAATTTTCCAGAATGACGATGACGGACGCGCCGCTGTCCAGCAATTGGTGCTGCAGTTCCTCGGCGGTATAGAGGGGATTGACGTTCACCACGGTCATGCCCGCGCGCAGCGATCCCAGCATGCTCACCAGATACGCCGGCACGTTGGGCATCATCAGCGCCACGCGCGCGCCCTTTTCGAGGTTCAGGCCTTGCAGCCATGTCGCGAACGCGCGCGCCTGCTGGTCGAGCTGCGCATAGGTGATGTTGCTGCCCATCGCCGTGCATGCGATGCGCGGCGCGTAACGCTTGCAGGCCCGGTCCAGCAAGTCGGTCAGCGAGGAATAATCCTCGGTGGAGATCTCCGCAGGAACGCCTTGGGGATACTGAGCAAGCCACGGACGCGTCATGGTATTTGTCTCCATTAAATTGATTTTTGAATGATGATACCCTTTGTGCGTTCCCCATATTCCGCGCGAGTTCGCTCATGAAACTCCTTGAACCCATCGTTGCCTGGCACCAGGATATTTCCAAGATCCGACGCGATATCCACGCGCATCCCGAACTGGCCTTCGAAGAGTTCCGCACCGCCGACGTGGTCGCGGCCAAGCTCGAGGACTGGGGCATTGAAATCCATCGCGGATTGGGCGGCACGGGCGTCGTCGGCACCATCCGCGGCAACCAGCCCGGCGAACGCGCGGTGGGCCTGCGCGCCGACATGGACGCGCTGCCCATGCAAGAGGTCAACACCTTCGCGCATGCCAGCCAGAACGAAGGCAAGATGCACGCCTGCGGCCACGACGGCCACACCGCCATGCTGCTGGCCGCGTCCCAATACCTGGCCGCGAACCGCGATTTCGCGGGCACGGTCTATGTGATCTTCCAGCCCGCCGAGGAAGGCGGCGGCGGCGCCAAGCGCATGATCGACGATGGCCTCTTCACGCAATTCCCGATGGAAGCGGTGTTCGGCATGCACAACTGGCCCGGCATGAAGCCCGGCCAGTTCGGTCTGACGCCCGGCCCCATCATGGCCTCCAGCAACGAATTCTCGATCGTCATCAAGGGCAAGGGCACGCACGCCGGCATGCCTCATCTGGGCATTGACCCGGTCATGGCGGCGGTGCAGATGGCGCAATCGCTGCAGACCATCGTCACGCGCAACCGCAATCCGCTGGATGCGGCCGTGCTCAGCATCACGCAGATCCATGCGGGCAGCGCCGACAACGTCGTGCCCAACCACGCCGAATTGCGCGGCACGGTTCGCACGTTCACGCTGGACGTGCTGGACCTGATCGAACGCCGTATGGAAGAGATCGCCCGCCACACCAGCGCGGCGATGGACTGCGAAGTGGACTTCACGTTCCAGCGCAACTATCCGCCCACCATCAACCACGCTGATGAAGCCGCGTTCTGCGCCGACGTGCTGCGCGACATCGTCGGCGAGGCCAACGTCAACGCCAACGTGCAGCCGACCATGGGCGCGGAAGACTTCGCCTTCATGCTGCAGGAACTGCCGGG
Source organism: uncultured Achromobacter sp. (assembly GCA_966111495.1). Taxonomy (GTDB): domain Bacteria; phylum Pseudomonadota; class Gammaproteobacteria; order Burkholderiales; family Burkholderiaceae_B; genus Achromobacter. The sequence continues at coordinate 10,609 of CBHWAL010000093.1, forward strand.
CTGTTACGTGTGGATCGGCAACGGCACCGGCGAGCACCGCGACAGCGGCCACGGACTGGGTCCGTGCATGCTGCACAACGGCAGCTACGACTTCAACGACGATCTGCTGCCGCTGGGCGGCACCTATTGGGTGCAGCTCGCGCTCAAGCGGCTGGCCAAGGCCTGAACGGCCTGGCCGCGTATTTACCCAACTTCCTGCCCGTCATTCTGCTCCTCCGTCCGGCTCGCCGACTGCCAGGCACATCGCCAGAAAGCGCTCGGCGGCGCGGGCAGCGGCGTCGGCGTGCGGCACCAGGATGCTCAGCGTTCGCGTAAGCGGCCGGGGCAGCAGGCGCAGGGCCGCCAGCGCCCCGTCTTCGTGACGCATCGACATCACGGACACGAAGCCCACGCCCAGCCCGGCCCGCACCGCCTGTTTTACCCCCTCCACCCCCGCCAGTTCCAGGCCCACCGACGGCGCCAGACCGCCATCGCTGAACGCCCTTTCCACCAACCGGCGCACGCCGGAACCGGGTTCGCGCATCACCAGCGGCGACCCCGCCAGATCCCGTAGCGTCACGGCGCCCTTGCCCGCCAGGGCGTGATCCGCCCGCACGATCGCCACCACTTCGTCCTGCCGCCACGCGTGCACCGCCGTGTCGGCGGGCAGTCCGGCGGGTACGTCGCCTTCGATGAACGCCAGATCCAGCGCGGGCAGGCGATC
>CBHWAL010000094.1:0-11221 GCA_966111495.1 uncultured Achromobacter sp.
GTGGCGTATCCGCTCTGTCCCGTCAGCCTGCGCGCCGCCGTGCAGGCCAGCGAAGCCGGTTACATCGAGCCGGTGCTGGTCGGACCGGCTGGCCGCATCGCCGCGCTGATGGCGCAGGAAGGTATACGCGCGGGTTCCATGGAAATCGTCGACGCGCCGGACGACGAACTGCTGACCGCGCGCGCCGCGGCGGCGCTGGCGCGCGATGGGGCCGTCAGCATGCTGATGAAGGGCAGCCTGCACACCGACCACTTCATGTCCGCGGTGGTGACGCGCGAATCGGGCCTGCGCACCAACCGGCGTATCAGTCACGCCTTCGTGATGGCGGTGGCGGCGTATCCCAAGCTGCTGATTCTGACGGATGCGGCCGTCAACATCGCGCCGTCGCTGCAGGAAAAAGCGGACATCGCGCAGAACGCGATCGACCTGGCGCGCGCGCTGGGCGTGGAGCGGCCGAAGGTGGCCGTGCTGTGCGCCACCGAATCCGTCAACCCCGCGATGCCAGCGACGCTGGATGCCGCGGCGCTGTCCAAGATGGCGGACCGAGGGCAAATCCGCGGCGGCGACATCGACGGGCCGCTGGCCTTCGACAACGCGATCTCGCGCGAAGCTGCGGACCAGAAGGGCATCGTGTCGCGCGTGGCAGGCGACGCGGACATCCTGCTCGTGCCGGACATCGAGGCCGGCAACATGCTCTACAAGGAGCTCACGTGGCTGGCGGGCGCCGGCGCGGCGGGCCTGGTGCTGGGCACGCGCGTGCCGGTGCTGTTGACGAGCCGGTCCGATTCCATGGAGGCGCGCGTCAACAGTTGCGCCGTCGCGGCGCTGTATGCGCACGCGCTGGGCGGCTGACAGCGGGCCAGCCTGGCACCACCAAGTCCAGCGGTTTGGTACTAAGCGTGCATCCGAGGGATGACTACGCTAGTCCGCAAGCCATCCATGAATGGTTCACGCGACAACATCAAAGGGGTAGCACATGCGCAGCGCAAGACTAGGCCTGGCCACGATTCTGTCGGTGTTTGCAATGGCGGGGGGCGCCGCCGCGGCGGATGCGCCCAAGGCCGGCGGCACGCTCGTCATCGGATCCACGCAGGTGCCGCGGCACCTGAACGGCGCGGTCCAATCGGGGACCGCCACCGCGCTGCCCAGTTCGCAGCTCTTTGCCAGTCCGCTGCGCTACGACGCCGACTGGAATCCGCAGCCTTATCTTGCCGAGTCGTGGGAACTGGCGCCGGACGGCAAGTCGCTGACGCTGCACCTGCGCGGCGACGCGATCTTCCATGATGGCAAGCCCGTGACGTCTGAGGACGTGGCGTTCTCGATCATGGCGGTCAAGCAGAACCATCCGTTCCAGACGATGTTCGCACCTGTCGAGAGCGTGGAAACGCCCGACGCCCGCACCGCCGTGCTGCGCATGAGCAAGCCCCATCCGGCGATCCTGCTGGCGCTGTCGCCGGCGCTGATGCCCGTGCTGCCCAAGCACATCTACGGCGACGGGCAGGACTTGAAGACGCATCCGCGCAATTCCGCGAACGTGGTGGGCTCCGGGCCGTTCATCTTCAAGGAGTTCAAGCCGGGCCAGGAGATCGTGCTGGAACGCTTCGACAAATTCTTCATCAAGGGCAAGCCGCTGCTGGACCGCGTGGTGGTCAAGATCAATCCCGATGCGACCAATCTGCTGATCGGGCTGGAGCGCGGCGACATCGGCGCGCTGCCCTTCATGACCGAGCCCACGATCCTGCGCCGCGCCAAGGACAATCCGTCCATTGTCATGACAAACAAGGGCTACGAAGGCATCGGCGCGCTGAGCTGGCTGGCGTTCAATACGACGCGCAAGCCGCTGGACGACGTGCGCGTGCGCCAGGCCATCGCCTATGCGACCGACAAAGGCTTCATCACCAAGGCGCTGAACGCGGGCTTTGCCGCGCCGGCGCACGGCCCCATCGTGGGCACCAGCCCCTTCGCCAGCGACGACGTGAAGAAGTACCCGCTGGATCTGAAGCAGGCTGAAAAGCTGCTGGACGAGGCCGGCTTCAAGAAGGACGGCAAGGGTGAGCGCATGACCCTGACGGTAGACTACATGCCGGGCAGCGACGTGCAAGGCAAGAACGTCGCCGAGTACCTGCGCAGCCAGTTGAAGAAGGTGGGCATCAACGTGCAGGTGCGCGCGTCGCCCGACTTTCCGACCTGGGCCAAGCGCATCGCCGGCAAGGACTTCGACATGACCACCGACATCGTCTTCAACTGGGGCGATCCGGTCATCGGCGTGCATCGTACGTATATGTCGTCCAACATCCGCGACATCATCTGGACCAACACGCAGTCCTACAAGAACCCGAAGGTCGATGCGCTGCTGGAACAGGCGGGCACCGAGACCGACGCGGACAAGCGCCGCGCGCTGTATGCGGAGTTTCAGCGTCTGGTGACCGAGGATGTGCCCATCGATTTCCTGACCGTCATTCCGTACCACACGCTGTCGTCCAAGAAGGTACAGGGTCTGCCGTCCGGCATATGGGGCCTGTTGTCGCCGCTGGACGAAACCACCGTGCAGTAGCGGGAGCCGACATGCTGCGATATCTCTCGCGCCGCCTGATCTACGCCGCGATCCTGCTGCTGGCTGTGGTGACGCTGAATTTCCTGCTGATTCATATCTCGCCGGGCGACCCCGTGGAAACCATCGCGGGGTCCATGGGCGGCATCAGCGAAGACCTGCGGGCCCAGTTGCGGGTGCAGTACGGGCTGGACAAGCCGTTTCTCACGCAGCTTGGCATCTATCTGGGGCAGGTCGTGCGCGGCGACCTGGGCTACTCGTACTTTTTCAACGTGCCGGTCGCCCAGCTGATCTGGGATCGCGTGCCCGCCACGCTGCTGCTGGTGGTGACGTCGGTGACCGTGGCGTTCCTGGTTGGCACGCTGCTGGGCACGCTGGCCGCCCGCAAGCCCAACGGGCTGCTGTCGCAAGGCATCACGCTGCTGTCGGTGGTGGGCTATTCGGCGCCGGTGTTCTGGACCGGCATCATCCTCATCATCCTGTTTGCCTCGGTGTGGCCGATCTTTCCGGTGTCGGACATGCGATCGGCGGGGGGTCCGCAGGACGGCTGGGCGGGCGCGCTGGACGTGCTGCACCATCTGGTGCTGCCGGCGTTCACGCTGGCGTTCGTGTACCTGGCGCAATACAGCCGTCTGGCGCGGGCCAGCGTCATGGATGCCTTGCAGGCCGACTACATCCGCACGGCGCGCGCCAAGGGGCTGCCCGAGAACACCGTGCTGTACAAGCACGCGCTGCGCAACGGCGTGCTGCCCGTGGTGACCATGCTGGGCCTGCAATTCGGCAACGTGCTGGCCGGGGCGATTCTCGTGGAGACGGTCTTTAACTGGCCCGGGTTGGGACGCCTGGCGTTCGACTCCGTGCTGCGCCGCGATTATCCAACCCTGCTCGGGATCCTGCTCTTTGCCTCGTTGCTGGTCGTGGTGATGAACCAGCTCACCGATCTGGCGTATCGCCTGATCGATCCCCGGATCAAGACATCATGAGACCCGCACCGATTGCATTACCCGGCGCGGCTGGCGCAGACGCCCGGCCCAAGCCGCCGCCTCGGCCCACCTACGAGGCGCTGCGCGTGTTCGCGCGCAACCCCAGCGCGCTGGCCGGCGTGTTGCTGCTGGCGACGATTCTGGCGATCACGATCTTCGGGCCGATGCTGATGCAGGCCGACCCGTTCGAGATCGCCGCGGCCCCCATGGAGCCGCCCGGCGGCGAACTGCTGCTGGGATCCGACTACCTGGGCCGCGACGTGCTGACCGGCATGATCTACGGCGGCCGCGCAACGTTGCTGGTGGGCGTGGTGGCGGCGGTGCTGTCCATGGTCATCGGCATCACGGTTGGCGCGCTGGCCGGCTATTACGGCGGCTGGGTCGACGAGACCCTGATGCGCATCACCGAATTCTTCCAGGTGCTGCCCACCTTGCTCTTTGCGATGGTGCTGGTGACGCTGTTCAGCCCGTCGCTGGCTACCATCGCGGTCGCCATCGGCGTGGTGAGCTGGACGGGGACGGCGCGGCTGGCGCGGGGCGAGTTCCTGCGGCTCAAGCGGCGCGAGTATGTGCTGGCCGAACGCGTGATCGGCGCCGGGGACGCGCGCATCATCTGGCGAGTCATCCTGCCCAACGCGCTGGCGCCGCTGATCGTGTCGGCCACGTTGGCCATCGGCACGGCGATCCTGTTCGAGGCGGGCCTGTCGTTTCTGGGGTTGGGCGATCCCAACGTGATGAGCTGGGGCTTGATGATCGGCAGCAATCGGCCCTACATACTGACCGCGTGGTGGGCGGTGACGTTGCCGGGCGCGGCCATCTTCCTGACGGTGCTGGCGGTCAGCCTGATCGGCGACGGCTTGAACGACGCGCTCAATCCGACATCGCGGGGCCGGGCATGAACGCCGCCGACATGGCCCCCGTGCTGGAAGTGGACGGCCTGAGCCTGGAATTCCGAACGCGCGGGCGGGCGGCCGAAGTGCTGAGCGACGTCAGCTTTGACCTGCGTCCCGGCGAAACGCTCTGCCTGGTGGGGGAGTCGGGCTGCGGCAAGAGCATGACGGCGCTGGCCATCATGCGGCTGATTCCGCCGCTGGCGCGGGTGGGCGCCGGTCACGTGCGCCTGCGCGGCGCGGACCTTGCCATGCACGACGACGAGGCGATGCGCAGGGTGCGCGGCAACAACATTTCGATGATCTTCCAGGAGCCGATGACGGCGCTCAATCCGGTCTACACGGTGGGCGATCAGATCGGCGAGCCGTTGCGGCTGCATCAGGGGCTTTCCAAGCGCGAGGCGCGCGAGCGCGCCATCGACATGCTCAAGTCGGTGGGCATCCCGCTGCCGGAGCGCCGCGTGGACGATTATCCGCATCAACTGTCCGGCGGCATGCGGCAGCGGGTCATGATCGCCATCGCGCTGGCCTGCGACCCCGACGTGCTCATTGCCGACGAGCCCACGACTGCGCTGGACGTGACGGTGCAGGCGCAAATTTTCGACCTGTTGCGCGAGCAGCAGGCGCGCCGCGGCACCGCCGTGCTGCTGATCACGCACGACATGGGCGCGGTGTCCGAGATGGCAGACCGCGTGGTGGTGATGTACGGCGGGCGGGTGGTGGAGCAGGGTAGCGTCAGCCAGATCCTGGCGCAGCCGCGCCATCCGTACACGCAGGGCCTGATTGCCTGCCTGCCCGAGCTGGACCGCGAGCCCGACGATGACCGGCCCGACCTGCCCGAGATTCCGGGTGTGGTGCCGTCCGTGTGGGAGCGTGGCGTCGGCTGTCCCTTCGTCGACCGCTGTAACCGCGCCATGGCGCACTGCAGCCGCGAGTTTCCGCCCATGACCGTGTTGGACGGCGGGCAGGGCGTGTCCTGTTGGCTTTATCCGGAGGCATCGCAATGAGCCAGGCGCAGTCGTCATCCCTGTTGTCGGTGCGCGACCTGTCGGTGCATTTTCCGGTGGGCGGGCGCGGACGCGATGGCAAGCCGGTGGTGGTGCGGGCGGTGGACGGCGTGTCGTTCGAACTTGAGCGCGGCCGCACGCTGGCCATCGTGGGCGAGTCGGGCTCGGGCAAGACCACCACGGCGCTGTCGGTGCTGCGGCTGGCGGACCCCACCGGCGGCAGCATCCACTTCGACGGCAACGATCTGACTGCCATGCGCGGTTCGGCGCTGCGGCGGATGCGGCGGCGCCTGCAACTGGTCTTCCAGGATCCGTACTCGTCGCTCAATCCGCGTCAGCGCGCCGAGGAGATCGTGCGCACGCCGCTGGACCTGATGGGCATCGATCCGCCCGGCGGCCGCGAGGCGCGCGTGGCGCTGATGTTCGAACTGGTGGGGCTGCGGCCCGAGCAGCGCCAACTGTTTCCGCACCAGTTTTCCGGCGGACAGCGGCAGCGGCTGAACATTGCCCGGGCGCTGGCCAGCGCGCCGGACCTGATCGTCTGCGACGAACCCGTGTCCGCGCTGGACATCGCCATCCGGGCCCAGATCCTGAACCTGCTGCGGCGCATCCAGCGCGAGCAGGGACAGTCGTTTCTTTTCATCTCGCACGACATGGCGGTGGTGGAGCATGTATGCGACGACATCGCCGTGATGTATCTGGGCAAGATCATCGAGCGGGCCTCGCGGCGGGCGTTCTTCTCGCGGCCGCTGCATCCGTACAGCGTGGCGCTGATGTCGGCGGTGCCGACCGTCAAGGGTGGCCGCGAAACGGCGGCGCGGCGCGTCAAGCTGACAGGCGATCCGCCCAGCCCGGTCAATCCGCCGCCCGGCTGTCGCTTCGCGGGGCGATGTCCGGCCGCGCAGGCGCTGTGTTCCACGCGCGAGCCCGCATTGCGCGAGGTGGCGCCGGCGCATCACGTCGCCTGCCATTTTGTCGAGACGCGCGATGGCGTGACGGTGTCGCCGTTGCAGGGCTGATCCGCGCGTACCGATTTCACCGACTGACAAGGAACCCCGATGACCCAGCCTTCCGGCCCCACGACGCTATACGTCGCCCGATCGATCCTGACCATGAACCCCGCGCAGCCGCGCGCCACGCACGTCGCCGTGCGGGATGGCCGCATCCTGGGCGTGGGCAGCCGGGAGGACCTGGCCGGCTGGGGGGTGGCAGAGGTCGACGATCGCTACGCGGACAGCGTGCTGATGCCGGGCCTCGTGGAAGGCCATTGCCATCTGCCCGAAGGCGGCATGTGGAAGTTCGTCTACGTGGGCTTTTACGACCGGCGCGGACCGGACGGGAAACTCTGGTCCGGCCTGAAAAGCTTCGCGGAGGTGGCGGCCCGGTTGCGCGATGCCGAGGGTGCGCTGGCGCAGGGCGAGACGCTGATCGGCTGGGGCTTCGATCCCATCTTCTTTGGCGGCGACCGCATGAGCATCCATGACCTGGACGCCGTGTCGGCGCAGCGGCCCATCGTCGTCATGCACGCCAGCATGCACCTTATGAACGTCAACTCGCCCATGCTGGCGCGCGCGGGCATCGACCGCGACACCGACATCGAGGGCGTGACCCGGATGGCGGACGGCAGACCCAGCGGCGAGCTCTGCGAATTCGCGGCCATGTTCCCGGTCATGCGGCTGATCGGCAGCCCGTTTCGCACGGTCGGGCTGACTGAAGAAGGGCTGCGGATGTTCGGCAAGGTGGCGCAATGGGCGGGCGTGACCACCGCGACGGACCTGGTCAACGAGTTGAATGATGAAGGTCTGGCGACACTGGCGCGTGTGACGGGTGAGGCGGATTACCCGGTGCGCATCGTGCCCGCGGCCTCGGCGCTGACCTACGCGGGCAACGCGGCGGGCTGCCTGGAGAAGCTGGCGGCGGCCCGGCGGCTGAATCACGCCAAGCTGCATCTGGGCATGGTGAAGCTGGTGGTCGATGGCTCGATTCAGGGCTTCACGGCGCGCGTGCGCTGGCCGGGTTACTTCAACGGCGCGCCCAACGGCATCTGGGTCATCGCACCGTCGGAGCTGGACGCCATGGTGCAGACCTATCACGACGCTGGCGCGCAGCTTCACATCCATACCAATGGCGACGAGGCCACGCAGCTTGCGATTGAAGCCGTGGACCGCGCATTGCGGCGCACCCCGCGGCGCGACCATCGCCACACGTTGCAGCATTGCCAGATGGCCGACGCTGCCCAGTTCCGCCGGATGGCGAGCCTGGGCATGTGCGTGAACCTGTTTGCCAACCACATCTACTACTGGGGCGATGCGCACTATGCGCTGACGATGGGGCCGGACCGCGCCAACCGCATGGACGCCTGCGCGTCGGCGGCGCGTGCGGGGGTGCCGTATGCCATCCATTCCGACGCGCCCATCACGCCGCTCGGGCCGCTCTTTACGGCATGGTGCGCCGTGAACCGGCAGACGGCCTCGGGCCGCGTGCTGGGCGAGTCCGAGCGCATCGGCGTTGACGCCGCGTTGCACGCGATCACGCTGGGCGCCGCTTACACGCTGCACATGGACCATCTGGTCGGCTCGATCGAGGTCGGCAAGTATGCGGACTTCTGCGTGCTGGCGGACGATCCGTCCGAGGCCGCGCCGGAATCCTTGAAGGACCTGAAGGTCCTGGGCACGGTCATTGGCGGGCGTCCACTGCCGCTGCGGGAGGCGTGACGTGGCGCGCATTCCGCTGACGGTGGTGGGCGGCTTTCTGGGCGCGGGCAAGACCACCTTGCTGAATCACGTGCTGACCGCCAGCCCGCGCCGCGCGGCGGTGCTGGTCAACGACTTTGGGCCCGTGGACATTGACGCGGGCCTTATCGCGGATCGCGCCGACAACGTGATCCGGCTGGCGAACGGTTGCGTCTGCTGCTCGATGGCGGGCGGAATGGATGATGCGCTGGCGCGCGTGCTGGCGCTGGATCCCTTGCCGGAATGGATTGTCATCGAGGCGAGTGGCGTGTCCGATCCTGGTCGAATCGCCCAGGTGGGAATGGCCGATCCGTTATTGCAACTGGAAGGTGTGGTGGTGCTGGCCGATGCCGGCGCCATCCGCGAGGTGGCAGCCGATCCGCTGTTGGCCGATACCGTACATCGGCAGCTTCGCGCAGCGGATTTGCTGGTGTTGAACAAGATCGACCTGGTGGCGCCGGATGCGCTGGCGGCAGTGCAGGATTGGCTGCGCGAGGCGAGCGGCGGCGCGCCCGTGGTGCGGGCGTGTGAGGGGCGGGTGGATTTGGGGGTGTTGAGCGGCGGGGATGAGGGGACGGCGAGTGGGCATGAGGCGGAGCAGGGGTGCGGTCCTGCTTGCGGACATGGCGACGATCATCTCGGCGTGCACGTCCGCGGCCGCGCGCCACGTCACGGCGACCTGTCCGATCCCGCCCATCCTTTCCAAAGCTGGTTGTGGCGTGCGCCCGCGCTGTTGGATGCCGACACGCTCGCCGTGCGTTTGAAGCAGTTGCCGCGCGACGTGCTTCGCGCCAAGGGCTGGGTCCGCACCAGCCGGCACGGCTGGGTGCTGGTGCAATTCGCCGGCCGGCGCGTGCGCATTGACACGCAGGCGCGACCGCCGGCGGGGCTGCACGAGCCATCGCTGGTCGTGATCGGCATGCGCGGCGTTACCCGCATGGCGGCGGTCGCGGCGCATCTGGACCCCGCGGCGCTGCAAGACGTCGACGTCGACGTGGGGGTCGCACAGCACGCGGCCTGCGCCGTGCCGCTGCGCTAGTTCTGGTGCAAGCGATTCCCCGCGTCTGGTCCTACCCGCGCGCAGGCCGCGCACGTACCTTGAAGGTTCAGCGTGGACGCATCTCGCGCCGCGCCAAGAGAAGGAGGGTAGGCAATGCAACAGACCGTCACCGTGGAAATGCTGGCCGAGTTTGCGGCCGCCTGGAACCGGCACGATATCGACGCCTTGATGTCATTCATGAGCGAAGACTGCGTGTTCGAGACCGTCGGCGGCCCCGAGCAGTACGGCAGCCGCCACGCGGGCCCGGAAGCGGTGCGCGCGGCCTTCGCCGCGGCCTGGAAGAATTTCCCGGACGCGAAATGGGAAAACGGCCGGCACTGGGTGGCCGGCGATCGCGGCGTCTCCGAATCCACGTTTCGCGGCACGGCCGCGGACGGCTCGCGGGTGGAGGCGGACATGGTCGACGTGTTCACTTTCAAGGACGGCAAGATTCAGGTGAAGAACGCCTTCCGCAAGCAGCGCCCGGCCTTGCCGGCACGGGCCTAGCCAACATCATGGATACGCAAATGTCGGCCGGAATCTCCCGTCCGGCGCCCGCGTCCGGCGCCGCCATCAACGCCTACAACCCGGCCTACGACCCGCTGGTCTCGCCGCCCGGCCAGGGTCAGGATTACGCGCCCACCTACTGGGTGGCGACGGCCGGCAAGCCACCCGAAGACGATGGGCCGATCAGCGGCGATGTCGACGCCGACGTGGTGATCGTCGGTTCGGGCTTCACGGGCCTGTCGGCGGCATTGGCGCTGGCGCGCGATTTCGGCGTGAAGGCCGTGGTGCTGGAGGCCAATCGCGCCGTGTGGGGCTGCACCAGCCGCAATGGCGGCCAGGGCCAGAATGCGTCGGGACGCCTGTACCGCTCGCAGTGGATCGAACGCTGGGGCCTGGACACGGCCAAGCGCCTGGACGCCGAGATCCGCGAAGGCTTCGAATATTGGAAGAGCCTGGTGGCGCAGGTAGACTGCGACGCGCAGCCCGGCGGCCATCTGTACACGGCGCATCGCCAGAAAAAGATGGCCTTCCTGCAGAACGAAGCGCGTGTGATGCGCGACGTCTTCGGCTATGACACGAAGATGCTCAGCCGCGCCGAATTGCGCGAACGTTATGTGGATGATCGCGAGGCCGTGGGCGCCATGCACGAGCCCGACGGCGTCGGGGTGCATCCGCTCAAGCTCGCGTACGGCTATCTGCGGCAGGCACGGGCGCTGGGCGTGCGCATCCATCCGTCCAGCCCCGTGCTGGGCTGGCAGGTGGAAAACGGCATGTACCGGCTGCAAACCCCTGGCGGAACGGTGCGCGCCCGGCGCGTGGCTTTCGCTACCGGCGGCTACACCGCGCAGGGCGTCAACCGGCTGCTGGACAACCGCATCATGCCGGTGCTGTCCAATTCGATGGTCACGCGGGTGCTGTCGCCGGACGAGCTCGAGGCGGCGGGGTTAAAGAGCACGGTGTTCATCACTGATACCCGCACGCTGCGCTTTTACTACCGCCTGCTGCCCGACGGCCGCATGCAAATAGGCAGCCGCAGCGCGCTACGCGGCGCAGACGCCGAGAACCCGCGCCACCTTGCGCTGCTGCGCGAAGGCCTGGCACGCAAATTCCCCGCGCTGCGCGGCGTGGACGTGGCGTACTCGTGGTGGGGCTGGGTAGACGTCAGCCACGACATGATGCCCCGCGTGACGCAGCCCGATCCGGCGCAACAGGTGTATTACGCGTTCGGCTACGGCGGCAACGGCGTGGCGTTTTCGGCGCATGCCGGCAGGCGGCTGGCGCAACGGATGATGGGCAAGGACGGCATCGCCTGGAACCTGCCAATCTACGACACGCCTCTGCCGGGGCATCTCTTCGCGCCATTCCGCCGCATTGGTCAGGGGTTGTTGTATCGCTGGTATTACCTGAGAGACGAATTGCTGTAGCAGCGCGGAGGCGTCAGCCCCTCCGATGATGCAGGTGTCTGAGCTAACCCGGGTTTTCCGGACACTCGTAAAAGTAGACAATACTTGG
>CBHWAL010000095.1:0-11217 GCA_966111495.1 uncultured Achromobacter sp.
GGCGGGTGATATGTCCACACATGAGGCCAGTGCGCAGAGCTTTTCACTGGACAACATGGTGCCGCAGGACCAGCGCCACAACGGCGGCCCGTGGAGCCAGATCGAGCAGGACACGCGCAAATACGTGATGCGCGCGTCAGGCGACGTGTATGTGTTTACCGGGCCGTTTTACGGCGACAAACCCAAGGAAATTGGGTCTGGCGTTGCCGTGCCCAGCCATCTGTTCAAGGTGGTGTTTGATGCGTCCACGGGGCGCTCGTGGGTGCATTGGCAGGCGAACAGCGCGAGCACAAAGGCGGGCGCGCCGATCAGCTACGAAGAGTTCGCGCGCCGCACGGGGATGCAGTTGCTGCCGACAGCGGCAAATTGATCGTTCGGCTATTTCGGCCGCGGTGACGGCAACCCCTGATCCACAGCGGGCCACTTCCCCGCCCGCAGGCGTGGCAGGCACATGACCATTGCCTTCGCCACATTGCGCACCTCTTCCTGCACCGCCGTGTCCTCATCCAGCTCCGCGTGACTCGTGGCATACGGCTTGTAGTAGCCAATGTAGCGATCCAGCTTCGACGACGCCCCCGCATCCACCAGCCCCATCCATTCGAGCCAATCGCACAGCGCGCGCCGCTGCCCCTCAATGCCCGCCACGTCGCCGTGCACCATCACGCCATAAGCGCGACCGGCCAAGTGCTTCGGAAACGGCCACCCATCCATCTCCATCTGCTTGGCCTTCATCGCATCCTTGCCCGAAGTCGTTGTCGGATCAGGGTTGCCCCCGTCCGCGCAGACCAGCCGGTCGATCATCAGTTTCAGGACGCTGGGCGACTGATACCAATACGTGGGCGCCAGCAGGATCACGCCGTGCGCCGACACCCACTGCTCGTAGATGTCGTTCATCGCATCGTTGTCCTGCGCGAGCGAATGATTCGGATAGCAGCTACAGGGCCAATGGCAAAGCGGCATCGCGGTGGACACGCAGCCTTTGCAGGGATGGATAAGGTACTGGTATTCCGACGTCAACCGGCTGAGGTCCAGCATATCTGCCTGCACCCCGGCCGACTCCAGTTCATCGCGCACGATTTCAGACAGCCGCCACGTTTTTGCGACCTCGCCAGGACAGGTTCCGTCATTGCGCGCAGCGCCGTTGATCACCAGGACGCGCGACCGCGTTTCCGGGTCGCGCTGCACCAACGCCGCGCGCGCGAGGCGATCGTGGGCCTCCTTCCATTCCACCGACAGGTCGTAATCGGGATCGGCATAACCTGATCCCGCCTTGACGGTTTCGGGCGCCTTGCGTCCGTTTTCGTAGGCATCCCACGCGATGGCTTCGAGCCGCTCCAGTGCTTCGGCTTCTGATTTGAATGCGGGGTCGTAGAAGCGGCGCATGAAGCGCAAGCGGAAGGTGTCGCGGGGCAGCTTGCCGGCATATTGTCCGGATCGGACGTCGAGCTTCGGATTGGCCATAGCGGTGACTCCGCGTAGATGAGCCGAGCCAAGCAGCAACTCTTATGCCCGCCTGCTTGCTGCAATGGCTTGCACCGGGCTGATGACCGCAACGAAGCGGCGCACCTTTCAAGGGTGCATCGAGTGCAGTAGGATGAACCGACCGACGGGAGGAATCATGCAAACAGCCAAGTGGGACTTTCAGATCACGCAGCCCGAGCAAGACGGCGATGAATGGCGCATCGGCTTACACGCTGATCTCACCGATAGCCGGCGTGCCGTCCGAACGCATTGCCATCGACGAACGCTTTCATTCCGCCCACGGCGCTATTGCCGAGGCTACGCGCCTCGCGCAGATTCATGTTGCCGACTTGAACGGCGAAGCGCCGACGTTCGAACGTCCGAGCGATTCCGAGGTGCCGTTCGACAAGGACCAGCGGTTTTAGGCAGCCCCGCGCAAAAGGACAAAAACAGCCACGCGAGCACTTCCCGCGTGGCTGCGAATTGCCGTGATTGCCCGTTATACAACGGCCCGTTCAGCGGGCGGGAGCCGGCGCACTGCTGGCCGGCGTAGCCGGATTCGCCGGGGTGGCAGGCACCTGAATCTCTTTCTTGCGCAGTACCCCACCGCCCTGCACGCTGCCCTGCACATTCGTGGGCGAGGTCATCTTGGCCACGCAGGTTGCACGCTGCGATTCGGGCAGACGGTTGCAGCGAGCCAGTTCGTTCTGCCTGAGCTGCTCGGGGCTCTCCGCACTCAGGTTCTGACGATCACGCTCTTGCCGCGCCGCGGCCGCTTCGCGCAAGCACGTTTCCAGCGGTTGGCCGGAAGCGCCACTTTTGCAAGTTGCGACATCCTGCTGGTGCTGCGATTGCGAGGTAGCGCTGGTGTCGGCCGCGTACGCCGCGCCCGTGGCCCACGTCAGACTCGCCAGGCAAAGGATCGCGGAGACTCTTTTCAGGGGCACTTGAACAGCATTCATCGTGTGAACAGTATTCATGGTCAGCTCCTCAAAAAAAGGGAAATGCGCCCGGCGACACGCCGAACGGAACCTCCCGCCGATATATCTAACACGCAGGAGTCATGGTCAACAGCGAACGAAGTAACGTGATGTGTCATCCGCCGAGTTCGATAGCCGTGTTTCAACGCGCAAGGTAGGCGCGTACTAGCTCCATCAGATACTGGCCTTGGGGCGTCGGCGTGCTGTCACGCCGGCGCACGATGTACACATCCCGCGCGATGTCGGGGTCCAGCACCGGAATCGACTTCAGGCCATAACCATGCGCTTCGAACAACGCCGGCATGATGGTCACGAAATTGCCCGACTGCACCAGCCCGATCATGGTGGCCAACTGATCCACCTCGATGGTCCAGGGCAATTCCAGTCCGCGAGCGTTGAGGACGCTGTCGATCTGCAAACGGGTGGAACTGACGGGATTCAGTCCCACTACCGGCAGGCCAGGCAGCTTTTTCCACGACAGCTTGCGGCTGCGTGGCGCCAGGGCAGAACCTTCGGCAAACACCAGGTTGTAGCCATAGGTGGCGACGCGCTCGGCCTCCAGGGTGGGGCCGAATGACACCGGTGTGGTGATGCCGAATTCCACCTCACGCTCTTCGACCAGTCCCGTCGTGACGGTGGCATTGCCGTCGCGGATGGAAAGGTAAACCTGCGGATGCCGTGCATAGAACTCGGGCAGCACATTTGGCAGCACCGAATAGCCTACCGAGGCCACCGTGCTCACCATCAGTGTGCCTTCGTGCCCCCGCGCGCGGCGGGCTGCCTCGGTCAGGCTGGCATCCATCTGGGTAACGATGGGCAGCACGCGCTCGTATAGTGCGCGGCCTATCGACGTCAGCACCACGCTGCGCGTCGTACGTTCGAACAAGCGCCCGCCAATTTCCGACTCCAGCTTCGCGATGCGCCGGCTCAGGGCCGACGTCGTGACGCACAGCAGCGCGGCGGCCGACGTGTATTGCCCCATGCGCGCCACGCAGCAGAACGCGCGGATATCTTCCAGATCGTAATTGATTCGCACGGATCAATAATCGTTGACATTTTTTCGATAGACGTAACTATACGCGCTGCCTGAACATGCGGGCATCACTTCGACGAGCCATCATGAATCCACAAGGCAACGGCATTTTCCTGAAATCGATGAGCAGCTTCTTCGTGGGCGGCGCGACCGCCGTGCTTGAAGGCCTGCCCGTCGAATATCGCAGCATGGTCCTGAACGGATCGCCGCGCGAGGTCAACCCGAACGGGGAGCAGGTCTATGGGCAGATGTATGTCCAAGAGTACCGTCTGGCGCAGCCCCGGCATCCGGATCCGGTGCTGCTATGGCATGGCGGGGGCATGACCGGCTGCACATGGGAAACGACCCCTGATGGCCGGGATGGTTGGCTGTGGAAATTCCTGGACGCCGGTTACGACGTGCTGGTCAGCGATGCGGTTGAAAGGGGCCGTTCGTCATGGGCACGCTTCCCGCAGGTGTATCGCGAAGCGCCCGTCTTTCGCACCAAGCGCGAGGCCTGGACGACATTTCGCATCGGACCCGCCTACGACACGGACCCGGCGCGGCGGGAGGCCTATGCAGGGCAACAGTTTCCGACCGAGGCGTTTGACGCGTTCGCCAATCAATGGGTGCCGCGCTGGCCGGGCCACGAGTCCATGATCCTGGCGGCATACGAAGCGTTGATTGACCGGGTGGGGCATTGCCATATCGTCGCCCACAGCCAGGGCGCGGGCTTTGCCGCCGAAATTGCACGCCGCCGTCCACAAGCGGTGCGCCGGGTGGTAGGCGTGGAGCCTGGCGGTATGCCGCAAGCGGAGCCGATTGATGCGCTGCCGCCGCATCTTGTTGTATGGGGCGACTTCATTGAAGCGTCGGGCTCGCACTGGGTCGGCTACCGCCAACAAGCCGAGCGCTATCTGGATTCCATACGGGGGTGCGCCGACGTAACGGTGCTGGACCTGCCCGTCAGCGGCGTCGCGGGCAACTCGCACCTGCCAATGATGGACCGCAATAGCGACGAGGTGTTCCAACGCGTCCTGAAGTGGCTGCAGAGCTGAAGAACCACAAACGAAAACAACAGGAGACAACCATGAACATTCGAACCCTTTCCAGCGCGGCGCTGCTGGGAGCCCTTGTGTTGGGAGGACCAAGCGCGGCACATGCGCAGGCCTACCCCGCCCATCCCATCAAGCTCATCGTCGGATACGCGCCTGCAGGCTCGGTGGACACGTTCGCTCGCATCATCGCCCCCGAGCTGGGACGCGAGCTGGGCCAGACCGTCGTCATCGAGAACGTCGCGGGAGCCGGAGGCATCATCGGCGTGACTCGCGCCGTCAACGCCAAGCCCGACGGGTACACGGTGCTGATGGGCATCGTCTCCGATGTCGTGATCGCGCCTATTCTGCAATCGTCGGCCAAGTACACCTACCGCGACCTGGCCGCCGTCGCGCCGCTGGGCACGAGCGGCGTCGGCGTGGTGGCGAACCCGAACCTGGGCGTGAAATCGTTCGGCGACCTGATTGCACGCGCCAAGGCAAACCCGGGCAAGCTGACCTACGGCGCCACGGGCGTCGGCTCGCTGCCCGCCATCGCCATGGAGAGCTTCAAGCTCACCACGGGCACGGACATTACGTTCATTCCCTATGCGAGCGCCTCGAAAATCGCGACCGACGTGATCGGCGGGAATGTGGATATCGCGGTGTCTGGGCTGCCGGCCCTGCTTGAGCTGATCAAGAGCGGGCGTGTGACGGGCGTGGGCGTCATGAGCCGCGACCGCGACATCGGCAACCCGGACTTGGCGTCGGCGGGTGAAACACCAGAACTCAAAGGGATGGACTATTACTTCTGGACCGGAATTTTCGCGCCGTCGAATACGCCGGAACCCATCGTCCAGACATTGAACGCCGCGTTCAGCCGTGTCATGGCCAAGCCGGAGATCCAGGCACGGTTCAAGGAATTGGGCGTGAAGGTCAGCCCGCCCACCTCGCCCTCCGCGTTTGGGCAGTTCGTGGCGGGCAGCGATGCGCAATGGCAAAAGCTGATCGAAGAAGCGAAGATCCCGCGTCAGTAGGATGAGGGGACGGAGCGTGCGCTGACACGCCTACGCTCGAATACCCGAAGCCCGATCGCAATTCGGACGAACCAACAAAATGGCCCCAACCTCTGTGAGTTTGGGGCCATTCGCATGGTGGTCCTTATTGTGGGCCACCTGTCGTCTTTGCTTGCAATGCGGAAATCCGGAGACCCGCATGAATATTGGTCGGGGCGGTGGGATTCGAACTCACGACCCTCTGCTCCCAAAGCAGATGCGCTACCAGGCTGCGCTACGCCCCGAAGGGTGGCAACTATACCAGAAAGCGGTCCCTCGCGGCCGGCGTTCAGCGTTTCGGCGGCGTAACAAAATGCCCGCCCTGCCCCCACTGAAATGAAAAACGGCGCGCCACCGAGGCGCGCCGCTTCCGGCACAGCAGGACGAATCGAGGTCAGCCAAAACGGCCCGTGATGTAGTCCTCGGTTTCCTTACGCGAAGGCTTCACAAAGATCTGGTC
Source organism: uncultured Achromobacter sp. (assembly GCA_966111495.1). Taxonomy (GTDB): domain Bacteria; phylum Pseudomonadota; class Gammaproteobacteria; order Burkholderiales; family Burkholderiaceae_B; genus Achromobacter. The sequence goes on from CBHWAL010000095.1 coordinate 6,003, forward strand.
AGTCTGCCCAAACTCCATCAGCTCGCCCAGGTACATATACGCCGTGTAATCCGAGCAACGCGCAGCCTGCTGCATGTTGTGCGTCACGATGACAACCGTGTAGTCGTTCTTCAATTCAGCGATCAGCTCTTCGATCTTCGCGGTGGAGATGGGATCCAGCGCCGAGCAGGGCTCGTCCAGGAGCAGCACTTCCGGCTTGATCGCGACGCCGCGGGCGATGCACAGACGCTGTTGCTGGCCGCCGGACAGGCTGTTGCCGCTTTGGTGCAGCTTGTCCTTCACTTCGTTCCACAGCGCGGCCTTGCTCAGCGCCCATTCCACGCGTTCGTCCATCTCGCCCTTGGACAGGCGCTCGAACAGACGCACGCCGAAGGAGATGTTGTCGTAGATGCTCATGGGGAACGGCGTGGGCTTCTGGAAGACCATGCCGACCTTCGCGCGGATCAGCGAGATGTCGGTCTTGGCCGTCAGCAGGTTTTCTCCGTCCAGCAGGATTTCGCCCTCGGCGCGCTGGCCGGGATACAGCTCGAACATGCGGTTGAACGTTCGCAGCAGCGTCGATTTGCCGCAGCCCGACGGGCCGATGAAGGCGGTGACCTTCTTCTCCTGGATCGACATGTTCACGTTGCGAATCGCGTGGAACTTGCCGTAGTAGAAGTTCAGGTTCTTGACCTCGAGCTTGTTCTTGACTGCGGTAGCGGTGTTTTCCATTGGGTTTCCCTTGGCTGTCGGCGCGTCCAGCGCGCCGGCAAAGCGATCTTTACTTGCGGAACAGGTTGCGGGCGATGATGTTGATGCCCAACACCAGCAGCGTGATCAGCGTGGCGCCGGCCCAGGCCAGGTTGTTCCAGTCCTTGAAGGGGCTGGCGGCGTATTGGTAGATGACGACCGGCAGGTTGGCCATCGGACCGTTCATGTTCAGCGACATGAACTGGTTGGACAGCGCGGTGAACAGCAGCGGCGCGGTTTCGCCCGAGATGCGGGCAATCGCGAGCAGCACGCCGGTGATGATGCCGGACTTGGCGGCGCGGTAGCACACCAGCGTGATCATGCGCCACTTCGGGCAGCCCAGCGCGGCGGTCGCTTCGCGCAGGCTGTTGGGCACCAGCAGCAGCATGTTGTCGGTGGTGCGGACCACGACCGGGATCACCAGGATGGACAGCGCGATCGCGCCGGCCCAGCCGGAGTAATGCCCGACCTGCGCCACATACACGGCATAGATGAACAGACCGATGATGATGGACGGCGCCGACAGCAGCACGTCGTTCAGGAAGCGCGTGGCCGGGGCCAGCCAGCCGCGCTGGCCGTACTCGGCCAGGTAGGTGCCGGCCAGGATGCCGACCGGCGTGCCGATCAGCGTGCCGACGCCCGCCATCATCACGCTGCCGAGGATGGCGTTGAGCAAGCCCCCCGCCTGGCCCGGCGGCGGCGTGATTTCGGTGAAGAGCGTGTACGACAGCGCGGGCGCGCCCTTCATCAGCAACGTGAGAATGATCCAGAACAGCCAGAACAAGCCGAAGACCAGCGTCGTCATCGACACGGCGAGCATGATGCGATTGACCACGCGGCGCCGGCGATAGATGCCGTTCTGCATGTTGAGTACGGATTCAGCCATGATTTTTCCTTGTGCTCCGGGCGTCAGGTCTTCTTGCCTTCGCCGGCAGACAGGCGAACCAGCAGCGTCTTGGCCAGGGCCAGCACGATGGTCGTGATCAGGAACAGGATCAGGCCCAGTTCCAGCAACGCAGCCTTCTGGATGCCGCCCGCCTCGTTGAATTCGTTGGCGAGCGCCGAGGCGATGGAGTTGCCGGGCGAGAACAGCGAACCAGACCACTTGAATGCATTACCGATGACGAAGGTCACGGCCATCGTCTCGCCCAGGGCACGGCCCAGGCCGAGCATGATGCCGCCGATGACGCCCGACTTCGTGAAGGGCAGCACCACACGCCACATCACTTCCCAGGTCGTGCTGCCCAGGCCGTAGGCCGATTCCTTGAGCATCGCGGGGACCAGCTCGAACACGTCGCGCATCACGGCCGCAATGAACGGGATGATCATGATGGAGAGGATCAGGCCGGCGGTGAAGATGCCGATGCCGAACGGCGGGCCCGCGAACAGGCCGCCGATGATGGGCACGCTGCCCAGCGTCGCGATCATGAAGGGCTGCACGTACTGCTGGAACACGGGCACGAAGACGAACAGGCCCCACATGCCGTAGATGATGGACGGGATGGCCGCCAGCATTTCGATGGCGGTGCCCAGCGGGCGGCGCAGCCAGGTCGGCGACAGTTCGGTCAGGAAGATGGCGATGCCGAAGGAGACCGGCACGGCGATGATCAGCGCGATCGCGGACGTCAGCAACGTACCGATGATCGGCACGACCGCGCCGTAGTTGGAATTGACCGGGTCCCAGTCATTGAGCCACAGGAACGACAGGCCGTATTTGGCCAGCGATTCGCGGCTGCCGTAGATGAGGGAGATGAGAATCGCCGCCAGAAGAATGAACACCAGGAAGGCGAACAGGCGGGTCAGATTCTTGAACAGCGCATCCATCAGCGCGTTTTTTGTTTGCTTCATAGGCGAAGGCGTGCCGGTAGTCACGGAATCCGCCACGCTGGGCGGAAGCGGCACACTATTATCCATTACCGCGCTCATGGATGGACTTTCCTTAGGAAACCTGGGGGAACAGCAGAGAGGTCGATTTACAAGCGGCGGCCCCGCCCGCCTTCAGGCGTCGGGGCCGCTCGGTACTGATTTACTTCCAGACAGCCTGGCCGTCAGCGGACTTCACTTCGCCCCAGGCGGCGCGGATTTCCTTGGTCACGGCTTCCGGCAGCGGCACGTAGTCCATGGCTTCAGCCGACTTGGCGCCGTTCTTGAAGGCCCAGTCGAAGAAGTCCAGCACAGCCTTGCCCTGAACCGGCTTGTCTTGCGACTTGTGGATCAGGATGAAGGTGGCGGCGGTGACGGGCCACGAATCGGCGCCCGGCTCGTCGGTCAGGACCACGCCCATGCCCGGCGCGCTCTTCCAGTCGGCGTTGGCGGCCGCAGCAGCGAAAGCCTTTTGCTCGGGCTGGACGAACTTGCCGTCCTTGTTCTGCAGTTGCGTCCAGGCCAGCTTGTTCTGCTTGGCGTAGGCGTATTCGACGTAGCCGATCGAGTTCTTCAGCTGGCCGACGTAGGCGGCGACGCCTTCGTTGCCCTTGCCGCCTTGACCGGTGGGCCACTTGACGGCCTTGCCTTCACCGACTTGCGACTTCCACTCCGGCGACACCTTGGACAGGTAGTTCGTCCAACCGAAGGTGGTGCCCGAGCCGTCCGAACGGTGCACGACGATGATGTCGGCCGAGGGCAGCTTGACGTCGGGGTTCAGCGCCTTGATGGCAGCGTCGTCCCACTTCTTGACCTTGCCCAGGAAGATGTCGGCCAGGAGCTTGCCCGACAGCTTCAGCTTGCCCGGCTCGACGCCGTCGACGTTCACGACGGCGACAGTGCCGCCGATCACGGCGGGGAACTGCAGCAGGCCGTGCTTTTCCAGATCGGCAGCCTTCATCGGATCATCCGAGGCGCCGAAGTCGACCGTCTTTGCAATGATCTGCTGCTGACCGCCGCCCGAACCGATGGACTGGTAGTTGACCGCGTTGTTGGTCGCAGCCTTGTAATCGGACGCCCACTTGGCGTAGATCGGGTACGGGAACGATGCGCCGGCGCCGGTGACGTTGGCGGCCTGGACGGCAAAAACGGCGGCGCTCAGCGCGACGCCCACGGAAACTTGCTTGAAGACACGTTTGAACATCTGGGTTCCTTCTGTGCTCGTTAAAGGAGTCTTGGCAGGCTTTTTAGCTGCCTGTCTTTCAGCGACCTTCGCATCTTAGGGACCCAAAGTGACAAGACCATGACAGTCACAAACTGTTCATGCACACGTTCAAAGCGGCATAAAAACCACGGCCGCCGGGCAGTTGCCGGGCGGCCGTGGATAACAGACTAATTAGGGGGACAAACCCCTATTTCCGGAACGATTGTTCAGACGCCGAGCTTCTGCATCAGGAACTGGTGCAGGTTGTAGGGCTCGCGGCGGCTCTTGACGCGGGCGTAGTCACCGCTGGGCTGCTGCTGCCAGGCAAGCTGGTTGTCGCGCAGCGCGTAGGTGAAGGCTTCGTCGATGACGCGTTTTTTAAGCGTCTTGTCGTAGATCGGGAAGGCGATCTCGACGCGGCGGAAGAAGTTGCGATCCATCCAGTCGGCGGACGATAGGTACACCGTCTCTTCGCCGTCGGCGTAGAAATAGAAAACGCGGGAATGCTCCAGGAAGCGCCCCACGATGGAGCGCACGCGGATGTTCTCCGACAGCCCCGGGACGCCGGCGCGCAGGGCGCAGACGCCCCGCACGATCAGGTCGATCTTCACGCCCGCCTGGCTGGCCTTGTAGAGCTCGGCGATGATCTGCTCTTCCAGGAGCGAATTCATCTTGGCCATGATGCGCGAGCGCTTGCCCGCCTTGGCGGCACGCGCCTCGGCGCGGATCAGGGACACCATGCCCTCGTGCAGCGTGAACGGCGACTGCATCAGCGACTTGAGCGTGCGGCGCGCGCCCAGGCCCGTCAACTGCGCGAACACCTTGTCCATGTCCTCGCACAATTTGGGATCGGCGGTCAGCAACCCAAAGTCCGTATACAAACGCGCCGTGCGCGGGTGATAGTTGCCGGTGCCCAAGTGGGCATAGCGGCGCAGACGGCCCTTTTCGCGGCGCAGCACAACCGCCATCTTGGCGTGCGTCTTGTGCGCCACCACGCCATACACAACGTGCGCCCCCACCTCTTCCAGCTTGGAGGCCCAGTTGATGTTGGTCTGCTCGTCAAAGCGCGCCATCAGTTCCACCACCACCGTCACTTCCTTGCCGGCGCGTGCCGCCAGCAGCAGGATCTTCATCAGCTCGGAGTCTTCGCCGGTGCGATAGATGGTCTGCTTGATGGCCATCACGTCGGGATCCAGCGCAGCCGCGGTCAGGAAGTCGATGACCGGCTGGAACGACTGATAGGGATGGTGCAGCAGGCGGTCGCACTCGGCCACCGCCTCGAAGAGTTCCGCGGGCTTGTCGCCGACGCGGTCGAACGGCGCGGGCACGGGCGCGCGGTAGTCGGGAAACAGCAGGTCCGGGCGGGCCGCGGAATTGCACAACTGCATGAGGCGCGACAGGTTCACCGGGCCGGGAACG
>CBHWAL010000096.1:0-11212 GCA_966111495.1 uncultured Achromobacter sp.
TCCAGAAGATCCGTGATGGCCGGGCCGCTGCCGCGGTACGGCACGTGCATGAGCCGCGTGCCGGTGACCGCCTGGAAGAGTTCGCCCGCCATGTGCTGCGAGGTGCCGGGTCCGGCCGAGCCAAAGGTGATAGATCCCGGCTTGCTCTTGGCCAGCGCGATCAGCTCCTGCACGTTCTTGGCCGGGATCTTGCTGCTGTTCACCGCGACCGCCATCGGCATGCTGGTGGCCATGGACACGCCGACAAACGCCGTGCCGAAGTCATAGCCCGGCTTGTCGGGCATGGCGGCATGGATGGCATGGCTGCCCACCGCGCCCATCAGCAGGGTGTAGCCGTCGCCCGGGGACTTGGCAACGAACTCGGCGCCGATCTCGCCGCCCGCGCCGGCCTTATTCTCCACGACCACGCTCTGGCCCAGGAAATCTCCCAGATGCTGCGCATAGATGCGTGCGGCGGCATCGGTTGCGCCGCCCGGCGGAAACGGCACCACCATGCGTACGGGTTTGGCCGGCCAGTTGTCGGCCGATGTGGGGTTGGCCGACAACGCCAGCACCGTGCTGGCCAGGGCAATTCGCCACAACAGTCTCATGCAAGTCTCCTCGGTGGATGGGCCAGCATGCGACGGAGGCGGTTCGCGAATTGCGGGGCGCCGGGGCCGCTGCAGTCCTCTTTGTGAAATCCTAAATATTAGGATTGAAGTTTCAATAAATGGTTTACGTAGAATTCCACACGGTGCTATGCTGGTCAACAATTAACCGCTGCACCTAGGGATTGCACTAGGTATAGGCGCGAAATCGAGCGGCTTTTACTGCGGTGGATTTGGATGATGCCATCCTTGATGGCCGCGTCTTATACTGTTTTCCGCATCCCAAATATTGAATTTTCATAATGAGAGGTCAGACATGACACCCAGTTCGTCGCTTGCCGGCATTACGGTGCTGGAGATTTGCAACGTTGCGGCGGGACCCTTTTGCGGCATGTTGTTGGCGGACATGGGCGCGGACGTGATCAAGGTGGAGAACCCGGAGGGCGGCGATACGCTGCGCAGCTGGCCGCCCATTTCGGACGGCTATAGCGAGAACTTCGCCTCGCTCAACCGCAACAAGCGGTCGGTGACGTTGAACCTGAAGGATCCTGGCGATCTGGTCCTGGCGCGGGAACTCGCGCTACGCGCCGATGTGCTCATCGAAAACAACCGGCCGGGCGTCATGGAGCGGCTGGGCCTGGGCTACACGCAGTTGCGCGAGGCCAATCCGCGGCTGGTGTATTGCTCGATCTCCGCGTACGGCCAGTCCGGGCCCCGTGCGCAGGAGGGCGGCTTTGACCTGACCATTCAGGCCATGAGCGGCATCATGAGCGTCACGGGCGAGCCCGGCGGCGAACCGGTCAAATGCGGTGTGCCGCTGGCGGACTTTTCCGCGGGGCTGTACGGCGCGTTCGCCATCGCATCGGCGCTTCGCGCGGCTCAGGCAAGCGGGCAGGGCACGCATATCGACGTGCCGATGCTGGGCGCCACGCTGGGCATCGCCGCCTTGCAGACGTCCGAGTTCTTCGGCAGCGGCAAGGATCCGGTCAAGCTCGGGTCGGCCCATCCGCGCAATGCGCCGTATCAGGCGTTTCGCTGCAAGAACGGCTATTTCGGCATGGCCGCGGGCAACCAGGCGCTGTGGAAGGCCGTGTGCGCGACGGTCGGGCGCGAAGACCTGCTGGCCGATCCCCGCTTTACCGACACCAGCGCCCGCGCCCGCAATCAGACTGCGCTGCGCGACATCCTGGAAGCGATCTTCGCCGAGTATGAGGCACAGGACTGGCTGGCGCGGTTCCGCGCGGCTGGCGTGCCATGCGCGCCGATCAACACATACTCGGAGGTGCTCGCCGATCCGCAGGTCGAGCACATGGGCTGGGTGCAGGCGCTGGAGCTACCCAATGGCGTGCAGACGCGCACCTTTGGTCTGCCGGTGCGATTCGATGGCGAGACCACCGCGCTGCGCCGCCGCCCGCCCGCGCTGGGCGAGCACAACGACGAGGTGCTGGGACCGCTGCGCGACGCTGGCAAGGGAGGCAAGCAATGAGCGTTCTGCGTATCGACCGGCAAGGGCCGCGCCACGTGCTGACGCTGGTGCGCCCCGAAAAGATGAATGCGCTGTCGGCCGACCTGGTCGAGGCGCTGATCGCCGCGCTGGATGAGGCCGAGGGCGCACGTGCCCAGGTCATCGTGCTGCAAGGCGAGGGCAAGAACTTCAGCGCGGGCTTTGACTTTGGCGATTGGCAGACGCAAAGCGAAGGCGATCTGCTGCTGCGTTTCGTGCGGATCGAGACTCTGCTGCAGCGGCTGGCGGCCTCGCCGTGCCTGACGGTGGCGCTGGCGCACGGCCGCAATTTTGGCGCGGGCGTGGATGTGTTCGGCGCTTGCAAGTGGCGCATCAGTGCACCGGACGCGACGTTCCGCATGCCCGGCCTGAAGTTTGGCCTGGTGCTGGGCACGCGGCGTTTTGCGTCGCTGGTGGGCGCCGAGCGCGCGCGCTCGATTCTTGAACAGGCCGCCACCTTCAACGCCGAAGACGCATTGCGCGATGGCTTTGCCAGCCGGCTGGCAACGCAGCAGGAGTGGCCCCAGATCGGCGAAGCGGCGCTGGAAACCGCCGCCGCGTTAACCGATGCCAGCCGCGCGCAGCTGTACGCGGCCCTGTCGCAGGAGACGCCGGACACGGACCTGGCGCGGCTGGTGCGTTCGGCCGCGGCGCCGGGCTTGAAGGACCGCGTGGCGGCATATCTGCAGGCGCGCTAGGCGCGTCTTATCGAGCAGGGAGGATGACAATGGCTTCAGGATTCAACCAAAAGAACAAGCAGTGCAGCTTGCAGGAACTGGCGGCGCTAGTGCCCAACGGGGCGTCGATCGCGCTGGGCGGCAGCTTTCTGCATCGCGGACCGTTCGCCTTCGTGCGCGAATTGATCCGCCAGGAAAAGCGCGATCTGGAACTCATCAAGCAGTCGCCAGGCTACGACGTGGACATCCTGTGCCGCGCGGGCGTGCTGCGCCGCGTGCGCGCGGGCATCGTCGCGATGGAAGGCAATTTCGGGCTGGCGCCCTGGTACCGGCGCGCGGTGGAGCGCCACGAGATCGAACTCGAGGAACACGCGTGCGCCAGTCTGACGGCGGGTCTGCGCGCGTCAGCCTTTGGCGTGCCGTTCCAGCCTTGCGGCGGTCTGCATGGCAGCGGCCTGCCCGAACTGAACGGCTGGAAATGCCTGGATGATCCGTACGGCAGTGGCGAAAAGACGTGGGTGGTGCCCGCGATCCGGCCGGACTTTGCCGTGATCCAGGCGTCTGAAGTGGACGCGCTGGGCAACGTGCGCGTGCATGGCACGGCGCATTGGGACCGCATCATGTCGCGCGCCGCCGGCAGCGTGCTGGTCGTGGCCGAAAAGCAGGTGGACAGTGCCGTGTTCGAGGCGCAGCCCGAATCCACGCTGGTGCCCTATTTCATGGTGCAGGCCTTTGCGGTCGTGCCGCAGGGCGCGTGGCCGGGGTCGTGCTGGCCCGACTACGCCATCGACTATCCGGCAGTGGAAACCTACATGGACAAGAACAGCGATCTGCGCGCGCACATGGCGGCGGCGCCCGAAGCGCGGGAGGGAAATCATGGCTGAGCAATGGTCGGGCTTTTCGTACATCGTCACCAATCTGGCGCGCTTCATCCGTCCTGACGAAATCACGTTCAGCGGCGTGAATTCCACCATGCCCATGCTGGCGTGCCTGCTTGCCAAGCGCGCCTACGATTGGGACTTCGTGTACATCAACGTGGCGGGCGGCGTGAACCCGCGGCCGTCGCACATTCCGTTGTCCAGTTCGGATCCGGTGCTGGCCGAGCACACCGCGTCGATCTTTTCCAACGAAGATTTCTACGACCTGTGCACGCGCGGCCGCATGGACCTGACCTTTTTGGGCGCCGCGCAGATCGACGGCGCGGGTTGCGCCAACAACTCGTGCATCGGGGACTGGCATGAACCCAAGGTCCGTTTGCCCGGCGGGGGCGGCGGCGCGGTGATGCTGCCGACGGCCAAGCGCGCCTGCACGTGGCGCACCGAGCATTCGCGCCGTACGTTCGTGTCCAAGCTGGACTTCATGACGTCGTGGGGGGGCTTTCATGGCGTGGTGACGCCGATTGCGGTGTTCATCAAACGCGACGGCCGTCTGGCCCTGCAATCCTGGCATCCGGAGTCCAGCCTGTCTGAAGTGCGGGAACGCACGGGTTTCGAGTTCGACGCCAGCGGCGCGGCGCCGACGGAACTGCCGACCGAGCAGGAGGCCCGCGCCTTGCGTGAGCTGGACGCCGGCGGGCAGTTCGAACGCGACGCCGCCGTCGCGCTGCGCTGACCGCGCCCCACTCAATAACGAGCCCGGTACAGAGGGAGTAGTCATGACGATTGCCGATGCCACGGTCGTGGCGGCGTTTGCGCGCGTGTGGGACCAGCCGGAATGGGCGGCTCGCACAGCGTTGGTGACCGCCGAGGAAACGGTGAGCTACGAGGAACTGCGCCGCCGCGTGGGACAGGCGGCGGGTGGCCTGCGGGCCGCCGGCGTCGCGCCGGGCGATTACGTCGGCGTGGCGATGGAGCGCTCTTTGGCGCAGGTGCTGGCCATTTTGGGCGTCATGGCGGCGGGCGCGTGCCCGTGCCCGCTGGAGCCACGGCTGTCGGTCGAGGAAACCGCGCGGCGCGTGGCGGCGGTGGGCTTGACGTGGATGCTGGCGGATGACGACAACGCCGCTTCGGCCAGCGTCTGCGGCCTGCCCGAGGCGCGCGTGCTCGATGCCGCGCAGGTGGCATCGGGCAACCCCGACTGGTCGGGTGCGGACATTGCGCCGCAGGCGCCCGGATTGCTGCTCTTCACGTCCGGAAGCACCGGCAATCCGAAAGGCGTGCTGCTTTCGCATCAAGGCCTGGTGAACAACGCACGCGGCGTGCTGGCGCATACGGGGCTGACGCCTTCGGATCGCCTGCTGCATGTCATGCCGCTGCATCACACCAACGCACTGAACAACCAGATTTTCACGCCGCTGTTGGCCGGCGCCAGTGTGGCGCTTGCCGGCCGGTTCCGTGCGCAGGACATGCCCGGCCTGCTGGCCGCGTTCAGGCCCACGATCATCACTGGCGTGCCGACGATGTATGCGCGCATGCTGGAACTGACGTTCGATCCGGACAGCCTGGCAGGGCTGCGTTTCGCGCGTTGCGGCTCGGCGCCCATCACCGAGGCCTTGCATCGCCGGATCGAAGCCTTTCTGGGATGTCCGCTGGTGGTGTCCTACGGGTTGTCGGAGGCCACCTGCACGTCCACGATGAATCCGCCGGACGCGCGGCGCGTGGGATCGGTGGGCACGGTGCTGCAAGGACAGGACGTGAGCCTGCGCCTGCCCGATGGCAGTCTGGCGCCGGCTGGTGCCGAAGGCGAGATCTGCATTGCGGGCGACAGCCTGATGCTGGGCTATCTGGGCGTGGACAGCGCGGACGCGGGTGCGCCCGGGCTGCTGCGAACCGGCGACCTGGGCCGCTTCGACGCGCAGGGCTTTTTGACCATCACCGGGCGCATCAAGGATGTGATCATCCGGGGCGGCGAGAACATTTCGCCCGCGCTCATCGAAGGTGTAGTGACGGGGATGCCCGGTGTTGCCGTCTGCTGCGTGGTGGGGGCGCCGGACGATGACCTGGGCGAGACACCCGTGATCTTCGTCCAGCGCAACGGTGAATCCGCGCCCGACGCGGCCGCCATACAGGCCGAGGTGCTGGCGCGGCTGGGCCGGATCTATGTGCCGCGCGACGTGTGCTGGGTCGACCGGCTGCCCGAGAACGCGGTGGGCAAGGTCGACCGCAAGGCATTGGCGCGGCAGGCGGCGGCTACTCCACTTTGCCGATCCGCTTGACCGCCACTTCCAACGACGCGGAGTCCTTTTTCCAGTAGTCGTCGAATGCCGGCGCGTCCAGGTACTGCACCGGGCTGCCGGTGCCGGCAATGCGGGCCTGCACCGCTGGGTCGTCCGCGATCTGCTTGACCGCCTGGCGCAGCTTGTCGATGACGGCGGGCGGGGTGCCGGCCAGCGCGAAGACGCCAGACCACTGCACGAAGCTGGCGTCGTAGCCTTTGGACTTTAGCGACGGCACTTCGGGCAAGCTATCCAGCTTGCCCTCGCCCCAATGCGCCAGTGGCCGCACGCGTCCGGCCTGGATCAGCTGCATGACGCTGGATGGGCCGGTAGCCAGCGCATCGACCTGGCCGCCGACGAGGGCCTGCACCGCCGGACCGGCGCCGGTGAACGGCACGTGCATCATCTTGATCCCGGCGGCGTTCTGCAGCATTTCCATCGGCACGTGCATCGTGCCGTAGATGCCCGAACTGCCGTAGCTCAGCTTGCCGCCCTGTTTTTTTGCGGCGTCGATGAATTCGTCCAGCGTCTTGTACGGCGCGTCCGCGCGCACGACCAGCACGGTGGGATCGGCGGTAATGCGAGCGATCGGCACGAACTGGTCAAGCTGATAGGCCGGCTTGCGTTCGAGCAGGCGGTCGGCGGCGGGCAGGATGGAGATAGACGACAGGCTCAGCAGCAGCGTGTAGCCGTCGGGCTTGGCGCGGCCGGCCTGGCCGATGCCGATGCCGATGGCGCCGCCCGCGCCGCCCTTGTTCTCGATGACGATGGGCTGGCCCAGCTTGTCGCCCAGGGCCTGAGCCAGGGGCCGGGCGATGGTGTCGGCGACGCCGCCGGGCGGGAAGGGCACCACCATCGTGACGGGACGCTCGGGGTATCCGGCGGCCATCGCGGCCGTGGTGCCCAGGCATAGCAAGGCGGCCACAGCCGCCCGTCTGGCTACATGCTTGCAGCGCAGGTTCATGTCTCACTCCTTAGGTCTTTTGTGCTGCGCGGCGCCGGTTTCTTGTGACCGGCGCTCGTTTACGCGGAACCGTCAGACGAATCGGTTTTCGATGCGTCCAATGCCGTCGATTTCGATCCGGACGACATCTCCGTTCTTGAGGAACTGGGGCGGATTCAGGCCCTGGCCCACGCCGGCGGGCGTGCCGGTGGCGATGACGTCGCCGGGATACAGGGTGATGCCGCGCGAGCAGGTCTCGATCAGCGTGGGGATGTCGAAAATCAGGTCTTCGGTGTTGCCGTCCTGGCGCAGTTCGCCGTTGACCCAGCAGCGCACGCGTGTCTGGCGGCCGTCCACCTCGTCGGCGGTGACCAGCCACGGACCCATGGGGCAGAAGGTGTCGAACGACTTGCCCAGGTCCCACTGCTGGTGGCGCATCTGCACGTCGCGCGCGGTGACGTCATTGACGACCGTGTAGGCGATCACGTGGCTCATGGCCTCGGCGCGTGAAATATTGCGGCCGCCTTTGCCGATGACCACGGCCAGTTCGGCCTCGTAGTCGATCTTGTCGGAAATGCCCGTGGGCAGCGTCACGTCGGACCAGGGGCCGACCACGGTCTGCGGCACCTTGGTGAAGACGATGGGCCAGGATTCCGGATTGGCGTCGTTGTCCTTGAACACGGAATCGCGCAGTTCCTTGGCATGGGCGTGGTAGTTGCGGCCCACGCAGAACAGGTTGCGCGGCTGCGCGGGCAGGGGCGCTTCGTGCTCGACCTGATCCCAGCGATAGGCCGGACCCGTCTGAGCGGGCAGGGCGCGGCCCTCGGCCAGCCACTGCACCGCCGTCAGCGCGCCGGCAGCCGCAAGTGCTGGGGCGAAGTCCAGCGCGGTGACCGTGCTGCCGTCGTCCGACACCACACCCACGCGCCGCTCGTCGTTGACTCGAAATACCGCGATTTTCATGCTTGCTCCTACGGCGGCCGAGGCCGCCTTTGATGAAATACCAAAAGATACCAATTGGATTATTCAGAGGCCCAATTGCTGGTGTTGGGCAGGATAAACCAAAATTCCAGTCAAGCGAATCCGATTTATAGCGGGGGTGAAGGATTTTATTGGACTGATTTGGTATCATCGTCGCCGCAACTCATTCAGGAGTCCTCATGGACAAAGCCTCCGCCATGCGGGCAGTCATCATCGAAAACCTACAGTCGGGCGCCTGGGCCGCGGGCCACCGCCTGCCGACCGAACGGGCGTTGAGCGAGCAATTCGGCATCAGCCGGTCAACCGTGCGCCGAACGCTGACGCAATTGAAGGAGGACGGCCTGATCTCGCAGCGCGTGGGCAGCGGCACCTATGCCAACCCGCCTTCCGCGCTGGCGCAGACCGAGGCGCTGCTGCGCGGCGAGGTGCTGTCCACCAGTCCGGCCGAACTGATGGCTGCGCGGCTCGTGCTGGAGCCGGCCATTGCGGCGTTGGTCGTGCAGCACGGCACGCCGGCGGATTTCGCCGCCATGCAGAATGCGTGCGATGAAGCGGAAGCCGCGGCCAGCTTCGAGGCATTCGAAGTGTGGGACGCGAAATTGCACGAACTGATGGCCACGGCCACGCACAACCTCTTCATCGAAAAGGTGCTTGCGCTGATGACCGCGGCGCGTTCGCAGGCGACGTGGGGCGCGCTCAAGCGTAAGAGCCTGACGCCCGAGCGGCGCGCGGCGTACCAGGTAGAGCACCGCGAGATCGTCGAGGCACTGCACGACCGCGACGCGGACCGCGCGATGGCGGCGGTTCGGCGGCATCTGGTGCATGTCAGGGAGAATCTGCTGGGATAGGGGCGCGGGTTTGACGGGTCGCTCGCGATGGCGGTGTCAGACACCGGGCAAGAAAGCTTCGGACGCCGGTGTGTGCGCGAAGCCGGGCCTAATTCACCGTCAAATGCCGTTGCAGCGTGTCCAAAAACACCTTGGCACGCGCCGGTGTCACGCGGTTGTCGGATAGCGCGTAGATGGTGGCCGACGGTAGTTTCCAGTCGGGCAGGATCTGTTCCAGCGCGAGTTCCCGCAGCGTTTGCGATAGCGCCTGATGGCTGGGCATCCAGGCGATGCCGAGCCCCGCGGTGGCCAACTGCACGCCCAGCGCGGCGCTGTTGGTGCCGATGTGGGTCGGTCCGCGGACATTGAGCAGGCTGTCGCCTTCGCCCAGCGTCCAGTCCGGCAGGCCGCCCGTGATGATGCGCTCGTGCAGGCCCAGGTCTTCCGGGCAGGCCGGACGCCCGAAGCGGTCCAGATAGCTGCGGGCCGCCACAAGAATCCATTGCACCTGGGCCACGTGTTTCTGGATCAGCGCGGAATCCTCGAGCTCGCCCGTGCGCAGCAGCAGGTCGAAGGGCTGGCCGTTGCGGGCGGTGCCGGCCGATCCAAGCTCCACCTCGAACGAGATCTGCGGATAGGTCTCGCGCAGTTCCTTCAGCACGGCCGGCAGGATCATGGTCAGCCCCGGCATCACCGACACGCGTAGCGTGCCGGCCAGATGGTTCAGGCTGGAATGGATGCTTTCGTGCGCTGACAGGGCGGCTTCGACGGGCACCGCGCATTGGTCGAAATACTGCTGGCCGATCGCCGTCAGGCCGATGCTGCGGGTAGTGCGGTTCAGCAGCTTGTACCCCAGCGTCTGCTCCAGCTGCGTCAGGCGCCGAGACAGTGTTGCCATGGGGATGCCGAGTTCGGCGGCGGTGGCGGACAGCTTTCCGCGTTTGGCGACTTCCACGAAGTAGTGGATGTCCTGCATCGAAATATCGTTTCTGTTCATGATGGGTTCCGGGCGCGAGCCTTGATTGCCAGGGTATTTTCGGCGTGGGGGCGCGTGGCGATTGTTGTCATTGCGGCAACATCGTGGTCCCTGCGCCGGGGCTACTGCCGCGCGGCGCGCCGGCCTACGATTTGGGCGTCGAACAAGCCAGCGCAACGCCCGATACCTCCTTCGGGAAGCGCCCAACCACCCAGGAGTCACCATGAGCCAACGTCTCAACGCCTTTGCCCAGTCGCCCGAACTGTTCAAGAAATTTGTCGAATTCAGCATGCTGGCCAAGGCCGGCGCGATCGAGGAGTCCATCCTGACCCTGGTCGACATCCGCGCCTCGCAGATCAACGGCTGCGCCTTCTGCCTGGACATGCACATCAAGCAGGCCAAGATTGCCGGCGAAGGCGAACTGCGCCTGCACCACGTCGCCATCTGGCGCGAATCGAACCAGTTTTCAGCGCGCGAACGTGCGTGCCTGGCATGGACCGAAGCGTTGACCACGCTGGGCGTGCACGGCGTGCCGACCGAAGTGTATGAGCGCGTGCGCGGTGAACTGTCCGAGAAGGAAATCTCGGACCTCAGCTTTGCCATCATGGGCATCAATGGCTGGAACCGCCTGAACGTGGGCTTCCAGACCGTGCCGGGCTCCGCTGATAAGGCGTACGGGCTGGACAAGGCCCAATTCAACTAAGGAACGATCATGAAAATCCTCGTCATCGGCGGCACGGGCCTGATCGGCTCCAAGCTCGTCAAGCTGCTTACCGAACGCGGCCATGAAGCCATCGCCGCCTCGCCCGCCACCGGCGTCAACACCATCACGGGCGAAGGCCTGGACGCGGCCTTGGCCGGTGTTGACGTGGTGGTCGACGTTGCCAACTCGCCGTCCTTCGAAGACAAGGCCGTGCTGGAGTTCTTCCAGACCTCGGGGCGCAACCTGCTGGCCGCCGAAAAGCGTGCTGGCGTGCGCCATCACGTTGCGCTGTCGGTGGTCGGCACCCGCCGTCTGGCCGAAAGCGGTTACTTCCGCGGCAAGATCGCGCAGGAAGACCTGATCGAGGCAGCCGGCCTGCCGTACACCATCGTCCACAGCACGCAGTTCTTTGAATTCCTGGGCGGCATCGTGCAGTCGGGCACGCAGGGCGATGAAGTGCGCCTGTCGTCCGCCTACGTGCAGCCCATCGCGTCCGATGACGTGGCGCTGGTCATGGCCGACGCGACGCTGGGCGCGCCGGTGAACGGCATCGTGGAAATCGCCGGTCCCGAGAAGGTCAGGCTGTCGGAACTGGCGCACCGCTACATGGGTAAAATCGGGGACACTCGCACCGTGCAGGCGGACGCCGGCGTGCGCTATTTTGGCGCGCTGCTCGACGACGACACACTGGTGCCGGGATCCGGCCCCCGCCTGGGCAAGATCGACTTCGAAACCTGGTTCAGCCGTTCGGGCGCAAAAAAGTAGCGGCGGGCACAAGGACCCTCATGAGCAAACTGCGGCCTCCTTCCCAAAGCCTCCTGGATAAGTACCGGGGCGGCGATTTCCGTCCCCTGTACACC
>CBHWAL010000097.1:0-11162 GCA_966111495.1 uncultured Achromobacter sp.
GCGCCACTGCTGCCCGAGATTGTTCAGCCACATTAGTGCGACTGGCCGAACAATCTATCCGGATGCCGGGGGTTTATCCGGCCGGGGATCTCCCCTAAAGTGTGAACCGTGCATCGCGATCCGGGTTGTCCGGATCGTCCCGTATCCGGCGCATGCCGGCGTTGCAGTCCCTGCAGGCCGCCACGACATCTCCGTGCAGGCGGACCTCCGCGTCCCGCCGCACCGTGCCCCGCCACGTTGACGCGGCGCACGCCAGACCTTTTAACCTTGCCTTCAACTCCCTGCCCGCGCGGCGCCCTCCGGCCTCGCGTCCAAGGAATGCCTATGCTTTTGCCCATCCTGCTACTTTCCGCCGCCGGCTTCACCATTCTGACCACCGAGTTCCTGATCGTGGGCCTGCTGCCCGGCCTTGCCCGCGATTTGAACGTGACCGTTTCCCAGGCAGGCCTTTTGGTGACGCTGTTTGCCTTCACGGTCGCGGCGACCGGCCCCCTGCTCACCGCCCTGATGGCCAACATGGAGCGCAAACGCCTGTTCATCGGGGTGCTGGTGTTGTTCGGCCTGTCCAACGCGCTGGCAGCCGTCGCGCCCAATATCTGGGTCATGGCGATCGCCCGCTTTGTGCCGGCGCTGGCCCTGCCCGTGTTCTGGTCGCTGGCCAGCGCAACTGCCGTGGAACTGGTGGGTCCCGCGCGCGCCGGGCGCGCCATTTCGACGGTGGCGTTCGGCATCGTGGCCGCCACGGTGTTCGGCATTCCGATCGGTGTGCTGATCTCGGACGCGTTCGGATGGCGCGCCGCGTTCTGGGTGCTGTCGGTGGTGGCGTTTGCCAAGGCCCTGCTGCTGTTCCTGACCTTCCCCAGCACGCACATCCGCGCCGACAGCGTGCGCCTCGTTACACAGTTGCGCATCCTGCGCAATCCCATGGTCGTGAGCCACGTGCTGCTGTCGCTGCTGGTGTTCACCGGCATGTTCACCGCCTATACCTATCTGGCCGACATGCTGGAAAGGCTGGGCGGCTTTGACGGCAAGACCGTCGGCTGGACGATGATGGCGTTCGGCGCCGTCGGACTGGTGGGCAACACGCTGGGCGGACGCCTCGTGGACCGCAGCCCGCTCGGCGCCACGGCCTTGTTCTCGTCGCTGATGGCGGTGGGCCTGGCGTTCGTCGCGCCGGTCGTGCAATCGCACGGCCTGCTGGCTGTCGCGCTGGGAATCTGGGGCATCGCCCAGGCCGCGCTGTTCATCGTCTGCCACGTGCGGCTGATGAAGTCCGCCCCCGAGGCGCCCGCGTTTGCCGCGTCCCTGAACATCTCTGGCGCGAACATCGGCATCGGCCTGGGCGCGGTGGTGGGCGGGCACGTCATCGACCACTACGGCCTGGCGACACTCGGCGGCGCCGCGGCCGTCATCGTGGCGATTTCCGTGGGGCTGGCCGCGCTGATGATGGCGGCGTCGCGCGGCCGGCGCCAGTCCAAGGCGGCGTGCCCAACCGCGGCCTGACGCGAAGGCAGTCTCGCCCCTGCCACCCTTGCACGCGCCTGGATTTGCAGGATGGCAGGCTACTGCATTTGCAGTACAATAGAAGGTCTTGGGGCCGATCCGGATTCGACGCGGGTCGCGAAACAACTCAGGGCATGCCGAGCACCAGTTCGCTCGTTAAACCACTGGAAACACTACAAACGCCAACGACGAGCGTTTCGCTCTCGCCGCTTAAGCGGTGAGCCGCTGCACTGATCTGTCCTTGGGTCAGGCGGAGGAAGGCAACTTCCTAGGGGGGTAACCCTCGAACCGCAGCAGCGACATTCACAAGGAATCGGTCTGCGCTGGGGTCACACGGCTCAGATTTAAATTACGTGAATCGCTTTGGTCCGGCCTGTCGGTTGGCTAAGTCCAAAGTTAAAACCAAATAAATCGACTACGCATGTAGAACTGATTGCGGAGGGCTTGCGGACGGGGGTTCAATTCCCCCCGGCTCCACCAAATTCCGTTCAGCAACGTCAGCTGAAACCAAAAATCCTCAAGGGTGCAGACCCTTGAGGATTTTTTTCGTCTGGATCACTGGCGGTTGACCCAGTCCTGCGCGCCCTCGATGAACCACGGCAGATTCAGGCGTTCGCCCTCGCCCGACTGGATGGTCAGACGCTGGCCCGACGGATTGGCATTGGCGTTCGCCGGCGCTGGCGAATCCAGCGGCCGGCTGCGGTAGTCCACATTGCTTCGCGGTTGCTGCGGCGTATCCGCGCAGGCGGCGAGGGACGCGATGGCTGCACCGGCGAGAACGAGGCGCAGCGCTGCGTGATGAGTCTTCATGGTGTTCGGGTTCCTGCTGGCGGCACAGGCCGGCGTGCCGGGCGATAAGGCCTTCCCCGTACCTTACTCGCATTGGGCTGCCCGCGTCAGCCTGCCCCAATTACTCGTGAATATCCGCATAACGGCCCCGTTTTGCAATGCGGCATTTCCGCCGGCATGAAGCGGTGCGTTCGGCGCCCGCGTTCATAACGGAAATTTATTGTTTCGTGCTTTATCTTGGGAGTTGTAACGGCCGCGCCTGATTTGACCCCAAATTCCAGATTAAGCGCGTGCCTCCTCTCTGGCGTTAGCGCGCAAAGCGGTGCTCCACGGAGCAAATGACGCCCGGAAAGCTCGATATATTTCGACACATATTACGAATGCTTTCAAGACAAAATAGCCGCACGAAAATGCCACCGGCGCTGGGGGCCAATTCCGCCATGAAAGTCCTGTCGATATTCGGCACGCGGCCCGAAGCCATCAAGATGGCCCCGCTGGTCACCGCGTTGCAGAACGAGCCGCAGATCCAGAGCGTGGTCTGCGTAACCGGGCAACACCGGGAAATGCTGGACCAGGTGCTGGCGCTCTTCGAATTGAAGGCGCAGCACGATCTGGACATCATGGTGCCCAACCAGACGCTGAACGGCCTGTACGCGCGCCTGATCAATCGCGTGGACGGCGTGCTGGAGGCGGAGAAGCCGGATTGCGTGCTGGTGCACGGCGACACGAGCACGGCGTCGGCGTGCGCGCTGGCCTCGTTTCACCGGCGCGTGCGCATCGGTCACGTAGAGGCCGGGCTGCGCACCGGCAACCTGACAATGCCTTTTCCCGAGGAAATGAACCGCCGCGTTGTCGACGCGATCGGCGACCTGCTGTTTGCGCCCACTGCGGAGTCGCGCGGCAATCTGTTGCGCGAAAACCTGGCGGGCAGCATCACGGTGACCGGCAATACGGTGATCGACGCTCTGGCGATGACATGCGCCAAGCTGACCGCCGGCAGCGCGCTGACCCGCATGCTGCAGACCCGCTACGCGTGGCTGGATCCGAACCGCCGGCTGCTGCTGGTGACGGGCCACCGGCGTGAGAGCTTTGGCGAGGGCTTCCGCAATATCTGCGCGGCGCTGGCCGATCTGGCACGGCGCGCGGACCTGCAGATCGTGTACCCGGTCCACCTGAATCCCCAGGTGCGCGGCGTCGTGATGGCGGAGCTGTCCGGGCTTGCCAACGTGCACTTGATCGACCCGCTGGATTACCTGGATTTCGTGTGGTTCATGCAGCGCTCGCACCTGATCCTGACCGACTCGGGCGGCGTGCAGGAAGAGGCGCCCTACCTGGGCAAGCCCGTGCTGGTGATGCGTGACGTCACCGAGCGGCCCGAAGCGGTGCGGGCGGGCACGGTGGCGCTGGTGGGCACGGATACGCGGCGCATCGTCACCGAGGTCAACCGCCTGCTTGATGACCCCGCGTTGCACAGCGCCTTCTCGCGGCGGATCAATCCGTACGGCGACGGCAAGGCCAGCCAGCGCATTGTCGATGCGCTCTGCGGCCGCGCCGTATCGGAATTCTCTCCCCACGCCGCCCCCTCCTCTATCTGACTTCTGACGCGATGCCTATCTTGCCTGGAGCTTTCATGCCCTCCTCCTTACAAGCCACCGATGTCCGTACGTTGTGCCGCGCCCTGGTCGCGGCGGGGCTGCTGGCGCCGCTGGCTGCGCTGGCCAGTCCGGCCGGCGACGCGCTGCGCCGGTTGCAGAGTGACGACATGGTGACGCGCAGCACCACGCTGGAAGACCTGGGCATCAATGAGCCTGTGGTCCTGTCCAACAGCGATGCGCGGCAGGAGTTCTACCTGCCGGTGCCACGCGGCGTGCCGGTGACGGGCGCGCGGCTGGATTTCGACGCGCGCTACACCAAGGGCGAGCCGGGCCGGACGAGCATGGTGCTGTGGCTGGACGGCGTGCCGCAGACCGCCCAGCGCGTCGCTGATGGCGAAGGGTCGGCCAGCCGGACACTCGCCGTGGAACGCCGCGCGCGCGAATCGGGCTTCTTGCGCGTGGGCGTGGACTGGCAGTCCGACATCGCGCTACGCCACTGTGAAAGCAACCGCGCCACAGGCAATGCCCTGACGATCTCGCCGCAGACGCGGCTGAGCTACCGCTATGACGCGTCCGCGATCAACAGTCTGGACGACGCCTGGGGCTCTCTGCCCGGCAAGCCCGTGCTGATGGTCGCCAGCCGCAAGCTGGACCAGCAGGCCTTCGACAGCGCCTGGCGCCTGGGCGTGGCAATGGAGCGCAGCGGCAAGCGCGTGGCGGTCAGGGCCTTCCCGACGGTGGGCGAAGAGGTCGACACGCGCGGCCTGCAGGCCCCGGCCGGACTGGGACAGGTGCCGGCATTTGCCGCGCTGGCTGGCAAGGAGACGCACAAGCTCGCCAACCCCGCGGAGATCGGCGCCCTGCTGGTGATGGGCGCGCCCGCCGTTGCCGGCGACGTGGTCATCGCCGATGCCGCGCTGAGCACGAAATACAACGCCGCGCTGGACGCGCTGCAGGCGCAGCTGGCATCCGATCCCGATGCGGCGGACGCCTTCAAGGCGTGGCGCCAGCAGCGCATGCCGCTGGCGGGCGCCGGCCTGGCGTCCAAGGAAATCCGCCTGGTGTCCCTGGGCCGGCAGGCAGTGATTGCCGTCGCGGCCGACGCGGGCGCGCAAGGCGCCGGCGTCTTTGACACGGCTTGGCGCCGCATCCTGGCAAGCCGCCAGGTGCAAGTGCAGACCGCCCTCCCCCCGCAGTCCATGCAGGACGGCGGCGTGCGCCTGTCGACGCTGGGCGGCTCGTCGGCGAGCTTTGACGTGGTGGCGCGCGGCGACTGGAACGCGTCGTTCCCGCTGGCCGCCGTGACCACCGACGGCCGCGTGCCGGATGAACTGGTCATGGACGTGGCGGCGGCGCCCGGAGCCTCGTCGACACGCCCGGTGGCATCCGTCTTCTGGAACGGCATCCTGCTGGGCGCCAAGCAACTGGAGGCCGACGGCCGGCCCGAACGGCTGACGGCGCGCGTGCCCGGCTATGCGCTGGGCGTGACCAACGCGGTACGCGTGACCTTCCAGCGCCAACCCGTTTCGGTGGATTGCAACGAGATCCCGCAGGGCTATCCCGTGAACGTGCTGCCGACCAGCTACGTGAAGCCCGGCAAGGCGCAGCCCGACGGCACCTTCGTGGGCCTCTTGCCGTTGATGGCGGGGTCGCCGCAGGTACTGATTCCGGACAGCTATCTGGCCGATGCGCCCGACAACATCAAGCGCGTGATCGGCATCGCCGCAGCCAGTGGCGTGTCGGCGACGCGCGCCGAGCTGTCGGTGTCGCCCGCCGGCCAGGCGGTCAAGCCGGCACGCGCGTTCCTGGCGATGGAGCTGCCAGTCGACGGCGCCAAGCCCGCCGTCAAGGTGACGGCACGCAAGCAGCTTCAGGTGGCTGGCAAGGACACGACGATGCTGGACATCTCGGGGCTGACGCAACTGAGCACCGCGGAAGTAATCAGCGCGGGCGGCCAGGACGGCGTGCTGTGGCACACGCTGGGCGAGCAGCCCGGCATGACCGATGCACCCTTTGTGCTGAATCGCGGCAATATCGCGATCATCGGCGCGGCGGGGCCTGTTGCGTGGATCGACAGCGCCAATCCTGACGCGAGCCATCCGCCCGGCGCCGGAGAAAGCGCCTTCTTCGAATGGCGGCGCTATATCTCGTGGAGTGTGCCGGCCATCAGCATCAGCCTGCTGGTGCTGCTTCTGTTCCTGATCTTCGCCATGCGCGTCAGCCGCAGAAAGCGCAAGGATCCCCAATAAGGCCACGGCGTCATGTCCTCGCTCTACTGGCCCTACCTGATCGCGGATTACTACCGCGGGCTGGAGGTTGTGACCGCCGTTGTCGGCGTGATCATCCTCCTGTCCAGCCTGGATGACCTGTTCATCGACGGCTGGTACTGGGTGCGCGAGCTGTGGCGTTCGCTGACCATCAAGCGCCGCTACACGCCGCTGACCGCCGCGCAGCTGCGCGCCAAGGAAGAGCAGCCACTTGCGATCATGGTGCCGGCCTGGCTGGAGTACGACGTGATCGCGTCGATGCTGGAAACCATGGTGTCGACGCTGGAATACAAGAACTACATGATCTTTGCCGGCACCTACCAGAACGACGAGCGCACGATTAACGAAGTGGAACGGATGCGGCGGCGTTACCGCCAACTGGTCCGCGTGGAGGTGCCGCATGATGGCCCGACCTGCAAGGCCGACTGCCTGAACTGGATCGTGCAGGCGATCTTTGCGCAGGACGCCAAGCAGCCCGTGCCCTTTGCCGGCGTGATCCTGCACGACAGCGAAGACGTGCTGCATCCGCTGGAGCTGAAGTACTACAACTACCTGCTGCCGCGCATCGACTTCATCCAGCTGCCGGTGACGTCGCTGGAGCGCCATTGGTACGAGCTGGTTGCGGGCACCTACATGGACGAATTCGCGGAGTGGCACACCAAGGATCTGGTGGTGCGCGAAAGCCTGTCGAAGATGGTGCCGTCGGCGGGCGTGGGCACGTGCTTTTCGCGCCGCGCGCTGGTGGAGCTGGCGGCCGAAACGAACAATCAGCCGTTCAACACCGACACGCTGACCGAGGACTACGACATCGGCGCGCGGCTGGCCCAGCGCGGCATGCGCCAGATCTTCGGCAAGTTTCCGGTCGAGTACGTGACGCGGCGCCAATCGTGGTTTGGCCTGGGCAAGGAACAGGTCGCGCACCTGCGCATGCCGCTGGGCGTGCGCGAGTACTTTCCCAACACCTTCCGCACCGCGTACCGGCAAAAGGCGCGCTGGACGCTGGGCATCGGGCTGCAGGGCTGGCAGCAGGTGGGCTGGACGGGGTCGCTCGCGACCAAGTATCTGCTCTTTCGCGATCGCAAAGGCTTGGTGACGTCCTTCATTGCCATCCTGGCCTATGTGCTGCTGGCCAATTTCTTCGTCTTCTATCTGGCCGACCTGTTTGGCTGGTGGACGGTGTACTACCCGTCCTACTTCCGGCCCGGCGGCTGGCTGGTGACGCTGATGTGGGCCAATGCCGTCGCACTGCTGCTGCGCGTGGTGCAGCGCGCGTACTTCGTCGGCCGGATGTACGGCTGGGAGCATGCGCTGCTGTCGATTCCGCGGATGATCGTTGGGAACTTCATCAATGCCATGGCGGCGGCGCGAGCATGGCGGCTGTTCATCGGCCACCTGATCTCGGGCAAGCGGCTGGCGTGGGACAAGACCATGCACGACTTCCCGTCCACCGATCAGCTGGCGCAGCAGCGCCAGCGCCTGGGCGAGCTGCTGCTGTCGTGGCAGGCCATCGACCAGTCCACGCTGGAGCAGGCGCTGGAAATCCAGGCGCGCGAGAAAAAGCCGCTGGGCCAGATCCTGACGGAACAGGGCTGGCTGGACGAAGGCACGCTGCACGAAGCCATCCAATTTCAACAGGCCGGACAAGGCGAGCCGCCGGTCGCGCCCGACACCAAACCTTCGACCCCATGATGTCCTTTCCTCGCTCGCTCGTTCTGTCCGCTGCCCTGGCCTGCGCCTGGGCAGCGGCGCCCGTTGGCGCGCAGACGCAGCCTCGGGCCGAAGCGCCGCTGGAGGGCGCGGCCTGGCAGTTCGCCGACGAGGGCTACAAGAACTACGACGCCGGCAACTATGCGCTGGCGCAGCAGCAGGCGGAATCGGCCATCGTGCTGCGTCCAGACGTGGAGCGCCTGCGCCTCTTGCTGATCTATGCGCTGCAGAAGCAAGGCAAGCTTGACGAGGCCGACAAGGCTGCGGCCGACGCCATCGCCAGCGGCCTGGACACGCCGGCCCTGCGCCAGGCGCGCGCCAACCTGCGTCCCGCCCCGGCGGCGCGGCCTACCGCCTCGCCCGCTGCGTCCGCGACGCCCCGGGCCAGCAGCGCCTACCAGCGCGGCTTTCCCATCGCCACCCGCGCCTACGCCGACTACAACCGCGCGGACTATCCCGCGGCCGAACGCGGCGCCGAACGCGCATTCCGGATCGATCCCAAACAGGGCGCGTGGGCCATGCTGTGGCTGGATGCGCTGGAAGCGCAGGGCAAGTACCCCGAGGCCGAAGCGGCCGCAGCCAAGGCCGTGTCCCTGGGCGCGCCGAACGGCAACGACCTGGCCGCACGCCAGCAAACGCTCAAGCGCCGGATGGCGGTCAAGCCGGCCGAGGAAGGCTATCAGGCCTTGATCGCCAACCGCCCGGGCGATGCCGTGCCGCTCGCCCGGCAGGCCGTGGCGCTGGCGCCCGAAAGCGCCAGCCATCGCCTGCTGCTCATCACGGCGCTCATGCTGGACAACCAGCTCGCCGCCGCCGAGGAAGCCGCCACCGACGCCATGCGGCAGGACGACGAGAACACCGTTGCGCTGCTGATGCGCGGCTACCTGCGCCAGCGCCAGGGCAGGACGCAAGAGGCGGACGCGGATTTCGACGCGGCGCTCAAACAGGACTGGCTGGACGACGAACAGCGGCGCAACGTGCGCCTGATCGCTGCCGACGCCGCCCTGGCAGCCGGCGAAAACGCGCGCGCGCTGGCGCTGGTCGAACCGCTGGGCGGCAAGGATGAAGCCGCGGCGCAGCGCATCAAGCGCGCTGGCTCGCGACCGGCCATTCCCGCCACGCTGACGCTGGCGAACTATCCCGCGCCGGTGCAGGACTGCCGCGACACGCCCTACGGCACCTCGTGCGAGCTGCTGCCGTCGGATGCCGCAGGCAGCGGCGGCCCCGCGTCGCTGGCTTATGCCGCCTATGCACGCGAGGATTATCAGGAAGCCATCGGCCAGGCGCGCAAGGCGGCCGAACAGGATCCCGCCAACAAGGAGTACCAGCGCCTGCTAACCACCACGCTTGCGGCCGGCAACGCCGCGCAACTCGCCGAGGCCAACACGCGCATGAGCGCGGCGCTGGCCGCGCAGCCCGGCGATCCCACGCTGCTGATGCAGCGCGGCTACCTGCACCAGCGCATGCGCCAGCCCAAGCTTGCGCTTGAGGACTTTCAGGCCGCGCGCGCCACCGGCAAGGCGCCGCCCACCGTGATTCTGGACGAAGGCTATGCCTTGGCCGGCGTGGGCGACAAGCGCGGCGCGGTGGATCGCCTGAAGGAGGCGATTGACGAGAACGACGCGGGCAAGCTTGAGCTCACGCCGCAGCAGCGCTTTGACACGCGCAACGCCATCGGCGGCCTGGCGCGCGAATGGGGCGGATACTTTTCCGCAGGCTACCGCGGCGCGCGGCCCGCGTCCTCGGGACTAGGCGGCGCGGCCATCACCGTGCCCGGCGACGCCGTGTTCAGCACCGCGGAAATCTTCTGGCGGCCCTCGGACTTCCTGAATTCCTCGACCCGCACCTTCGAACTGTACGGGCGCCTGTCGAACACGCTGTACGACAAGGGCGGCCGGACCGCGAGCCAGACCGTGTCCGACCCGTGCGGCGGAACCGTCGACGTCGACGCGGCGACCAACCAGGGTATTTCCGGCATTCCCACGACCATCGGCTCGCTGGGCATGCGCTTCACGCCGTCCACCGAAGTGGGCCTGACCTTTGGTCTGGAGCGCCAGTTCAACTTGGGCAGTGCCACGCGCCGGGGCACGTTCAGCCCGGACCCGTCGGCGCTGCGCTGCGCCCTGAACCGCGACAACCAGACCGCGCATTACCAGACGAACGCCGGCAGCGGCGGCTGGCTGGCCTACGTGACGTACGGCCTGTACGAAGGCACGACGCTGCGCATCGACCGCCCGGACTGGTTCACGATGGAAGGCTATGTGCAGGCCGGCTATTCCTGGCAGGACATGCCGGCCAAGTTCTGGCTGCGCAACAACGCGACGGGCGTGGACGGCGAAAAGTCGTCGGGCCGGCTCAAGCGCGATCAAGCCTTCGGCGCCGGCGAACTGCGCGTGGGCCGCAGCTATCGCATGGACGCCATCAGCGAGCGGCTGGTGTTCTATCCCTATGCGGTGATTGGTGCGGACTGGCTGTGGAACAAGAACCGTGTCACGGGTTTTGACATCGACGGCTCCGATTCCTACCGGCTGCTGGGTGACAGCACCTCGTGGTCGATGGGCGCCGGTCCGGGTTTCAACGTGCGCTACTGGTTCCGCGAAGGCCACTACACCGCGCCCATGTCCTACCTGGACCTGACGACGCAATACCGTTTCAACATCGGCGGCGGGCAGGCCGATCGGGCCAAGGGCCTGTTCATCAACCTGACCCTGTCGTACTGACGGCGCGCCGATCCGCAACACAAGGAGTTCATCCATGCACATCGCAACCCGTCTTCCGAAGCGCGCCCTGCCAGGCCTTTCCAGTACGCTGGCCCGCGCGCTGGCATCGGCCGTCCTGATGGCGGCTTGCGCCACCGCGGCACAGGCGCAGCAGGCTTCCTCCATCGTGATTCAAGGCAAGGACAACTGGCTGTTTCCCGGCTGGGGCAGCCTGACGCAAGTGGACATACGGGGCATCGACGCGTCCACGCAACTCGTGCGCGAGACGCGCGACGCGCTGGCGGCAAAAGGCATTCAGCTTGAGGTGCTGGTGCTGCCGGACAAGACCTTCTTCTATCAGGACAAGCTGCCGGACGGCAAGGCGCTCAGCGCCGACGTGAAGAAGCGCTATCAGACCATCCAGGACAAGCTCAAGCAGGCCGGCATTGCGACCATCGATGACGAGGCGGTGCTGCAGCGCGTGAAGAGCAGCGGCCAGGAGGTCTTCTACCGCACCTACCAGCACTGGACGCTGGCGGCCGCGGACGCCACCGCCGACGCGCTGGCCCAGCGCATCAAGCAGGACGTGAAGACGCTGGCCG
>CBHWAL010000098.1:0-11117 GCA_966111495.1 uncultured Achromobacter sp.
TTGCTGGCAAGCGGATCGTCCGGCGGCGATGCGCTGATGCCGGGCTTTTCCAACATGATCCAGGGCGAGCTGGCCGCGCCGCCGATGGAGACGCTGTCGGTGCACGGCATCTGCGCCGCAGGCGTGTCGGCGATCCAGGCAGCCGCGCAAGGCGTGGAGCTGGGCGCGCATGCCAGCGCGTTGGCCGTGGCCAGCGAGCTGCCGTCCCGCCTGTTCAAACGCTCGCGCTTTGCCGCGCGCGGCTATGACGCCGACTTCGACGCGCACTTCCTGCGCTGGATGCTGTCGGACGGCGCCGGCGCGGTGCTGCTGGGCAATGGCGACCGGCCGCTGCCCGGCGCGTCGCAAGGCGTACGGCTGCGCTTGAAGTGGGTGCATCAGCGCTCGTTCTCGGGCGACTATCCGGTGTGCATGCAGCTTGGGCTGTCCGCCGACCGGAGCAAGGGGCATCTGGACTACCCGTCCTGGAACGAGGCCGAGGCCGATGGCGCACTGTCGCTGCGCCAGGACATCCGACTGTTGCCGCATCTGTTCGACATCGGCATCCACGAGTACGCCAAGCTGGTGCGCGACGGATGGTTGGATCCGGACCAGGTTGATCACTTCCTCTGCCATTACTCGTCGGAAAAATTCATCCCGGTCGTGGAAGACCTGATGGAAAAGGCTGGTCTCGTGATCCCGCGCGAGCGCTGGTTCAGCAACCTGGCGTGGCGCGGCAACACGGGCGCCGCCTCCATCATGATCATGCTGGCCGAGTTCCTGGAAACGCGCGAGATCAAGCCGGGCGAGCAGATCTTCTGCTACATCCCCGAATCCGGGCGCTTCATGGCGGCCTACATGCTGCTGGAAGCCGAGGCGGTGCACGCAACGCCCACGGTTGCTGCTGGGACGCCGAGCGCCGCTGCACGCGAGGATGCGGCGTCTGTCGACGCCGAGGCCATCGCGCCGCCCCATGACCCGGACATGGCGCCGCAAGGCCTGGGCCAACTGCTGACCGAGCTGGCGGCGATCTGGCACGACTACCGCTCGCGCGTGTGGCGCACGCCGGTGGTCCGCCGCCTGCGCAACCGCCAGTTCCAGACCGCGGATTACCTGACGTGGATGGAGAACTGGATTCCGCAGGTGCGCGAAGGCAGCAAGTGGATGCGCGAGGGCGCCGCGTCGCTGACTGAGCAGTACGCGCCGCTGGCCGCGCTGATCGACATGCACGCGGGCGAGGAGCAGAACGACTTCCAGATATTGTTCGACGACTACCGCACCGCCGGCGGTACGGTGGACAGCATCGACGCCCTGCGCCGCAATCCCGGCGGCGAGGCGCTCAATGCCTACCTGCACAGCCTGGCCGCGACGCGCGATCCGATCGGGCTCTTGGGCGCGATCTACATCATCGAGGGCACGGGACAGCGCATCGTGCCGGCGCTGCTGCCGCTGCTCAAGGCCAGCCTGAAGCTGCCGCCCGACGCCTTCCGCTTCCTGGAATACCACGGCCACAACGATGAGCACCATCTGGCGCGCTGGCTGTCGGCCGTGGAGCTGGCGCTCGATTGCGACGAGGACGGCCGCGCCGAGCAGCGCATCGTCGACACCGCGCGCCGCACGGCGGCGCTTTACCTGATGCAGTTTCATCACGTGATGGAGGCGGACGCGGCATGAACAAGGAGCCCGAATTCCTTGCCCGGGAACACGATCCCGCCGATCCTAGCCCGTGGCTGGCGCTGTATCTGGACCGCAGCACGCCGTTGCCCGACAAAGTCAAGAAGGCCTGGCTGACGGATTCCAGCTGCGCGTCGCGCCAGTATCTGCTGCCGTTTCTGCGGCCGCTTGCGCGCGCCTTCATCATCGTGATCCAGATCGTAAAGACGTTCCTGCCGCGCCGCTGGTCGCATTCCCGGGTGCTGCACCGCATTCTTGCGTGGGGATTGAAGCGCTTCGTGTCGCCCGAGGCCAACTGGCTGATCCTGCGGCACTTTCACCTGGGGGCGCAGGCGCTGGCCTTCATCGCCGCGAACTCGCCCGTGCCCGTCAGCACGACGCCGCTCGAGCCGATGACGATCGACGACCTGAAGGACGATCTCTTCGTCAAGCACGACCTGAACCTCTTTAACTTCGTCATCCGGCTGAACCAGGCGCTGCGCGATGCGGGAGTGGAAATGCACGCGCCGCAGACGGTGGACTTTTCCATGCTGCGCGACCCGCCGATCCGGCTGGAGGACATGCCGCAAGGCAAGCTGAACTTCCTGGACCTGCAAAGCGCCATCGAGCTGTTCACGCCGCTGTATCAGCTCTTGCTGACCGACAACGATTTCTGGCGCGCGGCCAATTCGTTGCAGCTCGATGAGACTGTCGGCATCTATGCGGCCAAGCTGCTGGGCGCGCCGCAGCACCTGATCCTGGTCAACAACAGCCATCCGCTGGTGCCCATGTCCACGCTGCGCGCGGGCTATCGGCTGGTGCTGCACGGCTTGTCTACCGAGATGCTGCACAGCCTGCTGATGGAGATGAAGGCGGCGCAGGCGGGCGCCGAACCGCCGGCCCCGATCGCGTAGCAAAGGCGGCAGGATCGGTGTTGACCCTGCGTTACACCGGCGGGCCGCTGGGCTATATTGCGTCGCTTGCCCGGCAAGCCCGCCGGAATCCGTATCCGCCGGGCGTCATAGGAATTTCCGCACATGCCCCAGACGCTAGAGGTTATCGCCACCATCCTGTTCGCGGTGGCGGTCCTCCATACCTTCTCGGTTCCGTTCTTCGCGCGGCTGGCGCATCGGGGCGGACCGCACGCGGGCTTCTGGCACCTTTTTTCCGAGGTCGAGGCCGTCTTCGGCGTCTGGGCCTTCGCGCTGATCGTGGCCATGGCGGCGCTGGCCGGACCGTCGGCCGCCATCGACTACATGGACACGCGCAACTTCACGGAGCCGCTGTTCGTCTTCGTGATCATGGTGGTGGCGGCCAGCCGGCCGATTCTTGAGCTGGTGGGGCTGCTGGTCCGCCTGGTGGCGCGGGTCCTGCCCATGCCGCGCGAGCTCTCGACCTTCTTTGTGGTGATGGCCATGGTGCCGCTGGGCGGCTCGTTCATCACCGAGCCTGCCGCGATGACGCTGGCGGCCATCCTGCTGCGCGATGCCTACTTCCGCAGCAGCGGCCGGGCCGGGTTCAAATACCTGACCCTGGGCGTGCTGTTCGTGAACGTGTCCATCGGCGGGGTGCTCACGTCCTATGCCGCGCCGCCCGTCCTGATGGTGGCGGGCACGTTCGGCTGGGATTCGGCGTTCATGTTGCAGCACTTCGGCTGGCGCGCGGCGGTGGCGGTCTTCCTGAATGCAGGTCTGCTGACGTTCATCTGCCGCAAGGCGCTGCTTGAAGGCGCGGTGGGCACGCGCGGCGGCGTCGATGCGCCGGATGGCAAGGCCAAGCGCGCGCCGGTGCCCGCCATCGTGATCCTGGTGCACCTCGTGTTCCTGGTTGCCATCGTGCTGACCGCGCATCATCCGGCCATCTTCCTGGGCCTCTTGATGATGTTCATCGGGTTTTCCGAGGCTTACAAGCGGCACCAGGACCGCCTGATGATCAAGGAAGGCCTGATGGTGGGTTTCTTCCTGGCCGGTCTCGTGGTCCTGGGCGGGCTGCAGAAATGGTGGCTGCAGGGGCTGTTGGGCGGGCTCGAGCCTTTTGTACTCTTCTGGGGGGCTACCGCCCTGACCGCCATTACCGACAACGCAGCGCTCACCTACTTGGGGTCGCTCGTGGAGGGCACCAGCGAGGCCTGGCGTTACATGCTGGTGGCCGGGGCCGTCACGGGCGGCGGGCTGACGGTGATCGCCAACGCTCCCAATCCGGCCGGTTTCGCCATTCTGAAGAACCATTTCCCGGACGGCAGCATTTCGTCCGGGCGCCTGTTCCTGTGCGCCCTGGGACCGACCCTGGTGGCCGCCGTAATGTTCCTGCTTCCCGTGTAGGGAAAGGCCCGCCCGCACCGGGGAGGCCGTCCCCCGGGCATAGGCTGGCGGCCGGCAGGGCGGGGCAGACTCCGACGCTTTATGAAAAACCGCTAAAATTCAAGACTTTCCCGTATTTTTCCGGCCTTGCCCAGCCGCCGAGCCTTGCGCCCGCGCGCGGCGGCATGCGGAATCTGATATGCCGGGCTTGCGCCTGGGAGCCCTCGATGCCCATCTACGCCTATAAGTGCAGCGCCTGCGGTCATGCCAAAGACGTCTTGCAGAAGATTTCCGACGCGCCGCTTTCGGTCTGCCCCGAATGCGGCCAAAGCACGTTTTCCAAGCAGGTGACCGCGGCTGGATTCCAGCTCAAGGGCTCCGGCTGGTATGTCACGGACTTCCGTAACAACGGCAGCAACAACAACAGCAGCAGCCCGGGCGCCGCGCCGGCAAGCGCGCCGGCTTCGGCTGACAGCGCCGCGCCCGCCGCCGCCACGCCGGCTGCAGCGCCCGCAGCCACCCCCGCTCCGGCGACGCCTGCTGCCGGCAGCGCTGCTTCCTAGAGCGCATCGCGATGCGGATGCGCGTCATCAAGAAGTACTTCATCACCGGGCTGCTGATCTGGGTTCCCCTGGTCATCACGGTGTGGGTACTGGGTCTGCTGGTCGCCACCCTGGAAGGGTTCGTGCCTGGCTTCCTGTCGTCCGAATCGCTGTTCGGCATCGACATTCCCGGTTTCCGCTTCGTCCTGGTGATCGTGGTGGTGCTTCTGACGGGCGTGTTCGCCGCCAACCTGATCGGCCGCACCATGGTGGACCAGTGGGAAACCCTGCTGGGCCGCATCCCGCTGGTGCGCTCCATCTACAACTCGGTCAAGCAGGTCAGCGATACCGTGCTTGCTCCCAACGGACAGGCGTTTCGCCGCGCGGTGCTGGTGCAGTATCCGCGGGCAGGCGCCTGGACCATTGCATTCGTCACCGGCACGCCCAGCGGTGAAGTGGCCGACAGCCTGCCTGGCGACCACATCAGCCTGTACGTCCCGACGACACCCAACCCCACATCCGGCTTTTTCCTGATGGTGCCTCGCGCCGAGGTCATTGACCTTCAGATGAGCGTGGACGCGGCTTTGAAGTACATCGTTTCCATGGGCGTGGTCGCCCCGGCCCCGGCGGCAACGCCCGTGGTCCGGCCGGCTGTGCTCTCTCCGGCGCCGGGCGTGCAGGACGCACCCCGCGCCGATTCGTAACCCTTACACACCAAGCACAAAACGGAGTCATCCCGCATGCGTACCTGCTACACCGGCCAGGTTTGCCGTGACCATCTCGGCCAGACCGTCACCCTGTACGGCTGGGTGAACCGCCGCCGCGACCACGGCGGGGTCATCTTCATCGACCTGCGCGACCGCGCCGGCCTTGCCCAGATCGTGTTCGATCCGGACAACGCCGCCTTCGCCACCGCCGAGCGCCTGCGCAATGAATTCTGCGTCCGCGTCACCGGCCTGGTGCGCGAGCGTCCGGCCGGCACGGCCAACGCCGAGTTGGCTTCGGGCGAGATCGAAGTGCTCTGCAAGGAAGTCGAGATCCTGAACGCGTCGGTCACCCCGCCGTTCCAGCTGGACGACGACAACCTGTCGGAAACCACCCGCCTGACGCACCGTGTGCTGGACCTGCGCCGTCCGCAGATGCAGCGCAACCTGATGCTGCGTTACCGCGTGTCCATCGAAACCCGCAAGTTCCTGGACGAACTGGGCTTCATCGACATCGAAACGCCCATGCTGGCAAAGAGCACGCCTGAAGGCGCGCGCGACTATCTGGTGCCCTCGCGTGTCAACGCCGGCCACTTCTTCGCGCTGCCGCAATCGCCGCAGCTCTTCAAGCAGATGCTGATGGTCTCGGGCTTTGACCGCTACTACCAGATCACCAAGTGCTTCCGCGACGAAGACCTGCGTGCCGATCGCCAGCCGGAATTCACCCAGATCGATTGCGAAACCTCGTTCCTGAACGAATTCGAAATCCGTGAAATCTTCGAGAACCTGATCCGCCACGTGTTCAAGGTGGTGCAGGGCGTCGACCTGCCGTCGCCGTTCCCGATCATGCCGTGGATCGAAGCGATGCGCCGCTACGGCTCGGACAAGCCCGATCTGCGCGTGCAGCTCGAGTTCACCGATATCACCGACGTCATGCGCGACGTGGACTTCAAGGTGTTTGCCGCGGCCGCCACGGCGCCGGGCAGCCGCGTGGTCGCCCTGCGCGTGCCGGGCGGCGCCGAGATGTCGCGCAGCGAGATCGACGCCTACACCCAGTTCGTCGGCATCTACGGCGCCAAGGGTCTGGCCTACATCAAGGTCAACGACGTGGCCAAGGGCCGCGACGGCCTGCAATCGCCCATCGTCAAGAACCTGCACGACGCCGCGCTGGCCGAACTGGTCAAGCGCACCGGCGCCCAGGACGGCGACATCATCTTCTTTGGCGCGGACCGCGAGAAGGTCGTCAATGACGCCATCGGCGCGCTGCGCGTGAAGATCGGCCACAGCGAATTCGGCAAGAAAACGGGCCTGTTCACGCCCGGCTGGAAGCCCCTGTGGGTGGTCGACTTCCCGATGTTCGAATACGACGAGGAAGACGGCCGCTACACCGCCGCCCACCACCCGTTTACCAGCCCCAAGGACGGCCACGAAGACTTCCTGGAATCCGATCCCAGCAAGGCGTTCGCCAAGGCCTACGACATGGTGCTGAACGGCTGGGAAATCGGCGGCGGCTCGGTCCGTATCCACCGCGAGGAAGTGCAGAGCAAGGTGTTCCGCGCGCTGAAGATCGGCGCCGAGGAAGCCCGCGAGAAGTTCGGCTACCTGCTGGACGCGCTGCAGTACGGCGCGCCTCCGCACGGCGGCATCGCCTTCGGACTGGACCGCATCGTCACGATGATGACCGGCGCCGAATCGATCCGCGACGTGATCGCCTTCCCGAAGACGCAGCGCGCCCAGGACCTCCTGACGCAAGCGCCCTCGGAAGTCGACGAGAAGCAACTGCGCGAGCTGCACATCCGCCTGCGCAACGTCGAAAAGGCGTAATCCGCCGGAGCGCCTTTGGCGCTCCTCCCGGCGGCCTCCTTTACGGGGGCCGCTGGCGGACCGGTAGCGCCGGATTTGCGGCGGTGCGCTTGACGCGCGATCCGCACCGGGCGTCACGCCCGAACCCAAAGCCGGTTTCAAGTGTGTGATCGGTCAGCAAGGCGTGACCGCATGCCGCAAAGATGGGAACACCCGGCTGAAATGGAGTAATCTGGCTAACGCCGCCAACTACGGCGGCGGCTGGCCAGAGGACCTACCGGGACCCGGCCGGTGGTTCTCAAGATTTGAAAGGCGCCATTGCTTCCATGTCGCTCATCCGAGTCGTCAGCTACAACATACACAAGGGCCGTTCGGCACTGGGCCGGCGCGACTCCCTGAATGAACTTCGCCTGGGCCTGTATGGCCTGCGCCCCGACCTGGTCTTCCTGCAGGAGGTCCAGGGCCGCAACGAGCAGAAGTCGCTGCTCGACGCGCAGCACGAATCGCTGGCCGCCGCATTGCGGCTGGACGTCGCCTACGGCCGCAATGCCGTGCGCCACGCCACCGACCACGGCAATGCGCTGCTGTCGCGCTATCCCATCCTCGACCACGAAAATCTCGACATCTCCGACCACCGCCTGGAGCAACGCGGGCTGCTGCATGCGCGCATCGACGTGGGTGATCGGGCAGTGCATTGCTTCGTGGTGCATCTGGGCCTGTTCGCCGGCAGCCGCAGCCGCCAGATCCTGGCGCTGACCGAACGCATCAAGCGCATGGTGCCCGACGGCGAGCCCATCTTGATCGCCGGGGATTTCAACGACTGGAATGACCGGCTGGCGCCGATGTTCGTGCAGCAGCTTGGGCTGTACGAGGTGTTTTCCCATGCCCCGCGCAGTCATGGCGGCGACCTGCCGCGCCTGCGCGACTCGGTCAAGCGGCTGTCCAACGCCCTGCGCGGTTTGCCCAGCAGCGGCGTCTCGGTCATGGAGCGCAACAACCAGCTCGGCATGGACGGCAGCTCCCGGCTGCTGGCGCCGCCGCCGCGCACGTTCCCTGCCGTGTTTCCCTGGTTCCGTCTGGACCGCATCTACCAGCGCGGCTTTGCCGTGCGCAGCGCCCGCGTGCTGCGCGGCCGCGAGTGGGCCAAGCTGTCCGATCATTCGCCCTTGCTCGCGGAGCTTGAACTCCCGTGAAGGACGAGCAGGACAGGCTGGAGTGGGAGCAGGGCAACGATATCCGTCTGCTCCAGAACGGCGCCGACTTCTTTCCCGCGCTGTGCGCGGCGATCGACGCGGCCACCGTCAGCGTGCATCTGGAAACCTACATCTTCATGCTCGATCGCACCGGCACGAAGGTGCTGGAATGCCTTGCGGCCGCCGCGCGCCGCGGCGTCAAGGTGCGCGTGGTCCTGGATGGATTCGGCAGCGCGCTGCACGGCGAGCGCGTGCGCGTCGCACTGGCCAATGCGGGCGCGCAGTGCCGCATCTTCCGGCCCGAGCCGCGCTGGTTCGCGCGCTTTGTACCGTCGCGCAGCCGCCTGCGGCGCCTGCATCGCAAGGTTACGGTCGTCGATGGCCACATTGCGTTCATCGGCGGCATCAACGTCATCGACGACTACGATGACCTGGATCCCACCGACGGCCTGACCGGTCCGCGCTTCGACTTCGCCGTGCAGATCGAAGGCCCGCTTGTCACGCAGGCGGCCCATGCGCAGGAACTCCTGTGGGTGCGCCTGAACTGGGCGCGCCTGAGACGCCACCCGCGCGACTGGCATCGGCTGCAGCTTCTCAAGCCGCGCGACGTTCCCGCGCCGCCGGGCGGCATGCTGCGCGCCGCGCTGGTGCTGCGCGACAACCTGCGTTTCCGCAGGACATTCGAGCGAGCCTACCTGTTCGGCATCTCGCGTGCGCGGCGCGACATCCTGATTGCCAATGCCTACTTCTTTCCGGGCGTGCGCTTTCGCCGCGCGTTGGCCAAGGCCGCGGCGCGCGGCGTGCGCGTGCGCCTGCTGTTGCAAGGCAAGGTCGAATACCGGATGCAGTATCACGCCACGCGGTCGCTGTACGACAAGCTCCTTCGCGACGGCATCGAGATCTACGAGTACATGCCGAGCTACCTGCACGCAAAGGTCGCGGTGATCGACAATGTGGCCACCGTGGGTTCGTCGAACCTGGACCCCTTCAGCCTGCTGCTGGCGCGCGAGGCCAATGTCGTGGTCGACAGCCAGCCGTTCGCCTGGGACCTGCAGGAACGCCTGGAAACCGCGATTCGTGAGGGCGGCCGTTTCATCCGGCCGCTGGACTATCAGCGCCGGGGTTTCCTGCGGCGCTGGGTCGATGCGGCGTCCTACACGCTGCTGCGGATCGGCGTGGCGTTCACGGGCACGTCGGACAAATACTGAACGCGGGCGCGCGGCGGCAGGGCAGTAAACTACGCGCTTTGGAGGGTTGCCCTCCGATCAGGCACAACGCAATGAGTATTCTCGTCACCGGGGGCGCCGGGTTCATCGGATCCAACTTCGTGCTGGATTGGCTGGCGCATGGCGATGAGACGGTCGTCAATCTGGACAAGCTGACGTACGCCGGCAATCGCGCCAATCTTGGCGGCCTGGAACACGACCCGCGCCATGTCCTGGTCGTGGCGGATATCGCCGACACGCATCGGGTGACCGAGGTGCTGCGCGCACACCGTCCGCGGGCCATCATCAATTTCGCGGCCGAAACGCATGTCGATCGCTCGATCGCGGGCGCCGGCAATTTCGTCCGGACCAACGTGGGCGGCGCCTTCGGGCTGCTGGAGGCCGCGCGCGCATTCTGGAGCGAGCTGGACGGCGCCGAGCGCGATGCGTTCCGGTTTCTGCATGTCTCGACGGACGAGGTCTACGGCTCGCTGGCGCCCGCCGATCCGGGCTTTACCGAAGCCAGCCCCTACCAGCCGAACAATCCCTACGCCGCCAGCAAGGCGGGGGGCGACCATCTGGTGCGCGCCTGGGCGCAGACCTATGGATTGCCGGTGCTCATGACGCACTGCTCCAACAATTTCGGTCCCCGGCAGTTTCCCGAGAAGCTGATTCCCCTGATGATTCATCACGCGCTGGCGGGCAAGCCGCTGCCCGTGTACGGCGATGGCCTGCACGCGCGGGACTGGTTGTATGTCGCCGATCATTGTGACGGCTTGCGCAGGGTGCTGGAAGGCGGCCGCCCCGGTCAGACCTACAACCTGGGCGCGGGAAATGAGCGCACCACGCTGGAGGTCGTCACGGCGGTTTGCGCCTTGCTGGACTCCCTGCGCCCGCGCGCCGATGGCGGTGCGTACCGGGACCTGATCGCGCTGGTCGCCGACAGGCCCGGCCATGATCGCCGCTACGCCATCGACGCGGGCAAGGCGCGGCAGGAACTGGGCTGGCAGCCGGCCGAGACGTTTGCCTCGGGCCTGGAAAAGACGGTGCGGTGGTATCTGGATCATCCGCAATGGCTGCTGAAGGCGGCAACCCGCTCGCATCTTTCCGACGGGGATGCGCGATGACGGCAACGGGCGCGCGCAAGGGCATCATCCTGGCGGGCGGGTCGGGAACGCGGCTGCATCCCGCGACCCTCGCGATGAGCAAACAGCTCATGCCCGTCTACGACAAGCCCATGATCTATTACCCGCTGTCCACGCTGATGCTGGCCGGCATACGCGAGATCCTGGTCATCTCGACGCCCGAGGACCTGCCGCGCTTCCAGCAATTGCTGGGCGATGGCGGGCAATGGGGACTGTCGCTTCAATACGCGGTGCAGCCGGCGCCCGAAGGCCTGGCGCAGGCGTTTCTCATCGGCGCGGATTTCATCGGACAGTCGCCCTGTGCGCTGGTGCTGGGCGACAACCTGTTCTACGGGCATGACTTCCCTCAACTGCTGGCCGGCGCCATGGCGCGGCAAGCAGGCGCCACCATCTTTGCTTACCACGTGCAAGATCCGCAGCGCTACGGCGTGGTCGAGTTCGACGCAGAGGGCAACGCGCTGCGCATCGAGGAAAAGCCCGCTTCGCCCAAGTCGAACTACGCGGTGACCGGGCTGTATTTCTATGACAACCGGGTGATTGAACTGGCGCGCCGGATCCGTCCGTCCGCGCGCAATGAGCTGGAAATCACCGAT